>JAPPDF010000093.1 GCA_028875575.1 Acidobacteriota bacterium | reverse complement strand
GATTATCCGCCAAAGGTCCTTCTCAGAACGGTACAGGAGTCGGTGAGACAAGGGCCCCGCCCGCAGTCGAACCGGTGGGGGGGACGGAATCGGCGAGATCGCCGGATAGGGGAGATCTAGCCCACAGTCGAGCCTGTGGGGGGCAGTCTCCCTGGTTCGTAACCGGCCCCTGTTTCACTCTCGCATGATCCGTCCTGCAGGGCGGTGGCGCCACTTACTTGAAACAAACCTGTTTCACTCTCGAACGATCCGCGCGACAACGCGGGTCTCCCGGCGGATCAGGGGCCGAACTTGCCGTAGAGCCCCGCGTTGGCCATCATCAATCGAATTAAGTATTGACTTTGGAATACCCCTAGCGAGCCCCGGTTGGCGCAGGTTTCGGTGAAACGACTCAATTTGTCGCTCCCGCAAACCGGGCTGTTCAGCAGAACCGGCTGGGGATGCCAACTGTGCGATTTCATCGCCACCGGGGTGGAATGGTCACCGGTGATGGCCAGCACCAGGGGACGTTTTTGCAAGAGAATGGGGAGAGCACGGTCCACGGCTTCGATGACGGCCACCTTCCCGTCGAAATTGCCGTCCTCCCCGGCCATGTCCGTCCCCTTGACGTGGATGAAGAAATAGTCGAAGTGTTGGAACTCGTCGAGGTACTGTTGAAACTGCTGTGGGATCTCTCTTGCTCTTTCCAGATTCCGCATCCCGATCAGTTGAGCGAGTCCCCTGTACATGGGGTAAACGGCAATCGCCGCGGCTCCCAGTCGAAACCGCTCTTCAAACCCGGGGATACGGGGAAGGCTGCCGATGCCTCGCAAGAGGAAACCGTTGGCGGGAAGGTCTTCCGAAAGCAGTGGCATGGCCTGCCGGTAGAAGGCGGCGATCACCTCGGCCGCCCTCTTGACCCTCTCTTCCCGGCTTTCGGCTATGATCGGCCTTATGGGAAGACCTGCCCGGTGAGGATCGGAGTCGGGGAGAGGGCCGGCGATACCGCCACCGCGAAAAACCACCACAAACCGGTGGGATCTTCCACGCCGGACAATGATCTGGGTCTCGCCGATCCTGCCAATGGCGCCCAGTTTTTCGCAGAGGACCCGGTTCAACCCGCTGTCGATGCGGCCGGCTCTGCGGTCGGTTACGATTCCATCGGCATTGACCGTACAGAAGTTGGCGCGAGCGGCCACATCGCCCATTTTCAAATTCATTCCAAGTCCCAGTGCCTCGATCACGCCTCGATCGACTCGGAACACGGCAGGATCGTAGCCGAAAAGACCCAAGTGGCCGGGTCCGCTTCCCGGCGTTATCCCCGGCAGTACAGGAGTCATTCGGCCCATGGCCGAGGCCTGGGCCAATTCATCCAGGTTCGGAGTGACCGCTGCCTCCAGAGGAGTGCGGTAGCCGGTCGCGGCGGTCGCGATGTCGCCAACACCGTCCAGGACCAGCAGGACGAGCTTCCCCTCGGGCCGGTGAGGCAGCCTCAGCGATCGATACAGAGTTTCTTCTTCCACCGTTTTCACCGTGTTCGTTATCCGTCCGGACCGGCAAGCAGCATTCTACATTACAACGGCTTTCCGTCTCCCGGGGCTTGTGTATAGAATAGGAATCTTTTGTTGATGTCCCGGTGCGGCACGGTTAGTGGTCAATGGTCAGTGACCGGTCCTAATAGCTGGAAAGTGCCTGACCACTTGTTTGCACTTTTTGAGCGACTGCGCCGAGACCGAAAAGATGCTCGGCATGTGGATCAAATAGCTATCCACCAACCACTGGCCACTAATCACTCTTCACCTTGTTGCGCCGCCGTCCCATACGACGAGGCGGCTCATAAGGGGCGAAACATGGGTGTTCCAATCAAACGATGAAGAAACTCCTGGCTGCCAACCGCAGCGAGATCGCCATTCGTATCATGAGGGCGGCTACCGAACTGGGGTTGCGGACGGTGGCGATCTACTCAGAGGCGGACCGCGTCGGCTTGCACCGTTTCAAGGCCGACGAGGCTTATGCCCTTTCAAGAGACAAGGGACCGGTGGAGGCCTATCTGGATATTGAGGGCATTCTGGCGATTGCCCGGGACAAGAAGGTGGACGCCATCCATCCGGGTTACGGGTTCTTGGCGGAGAACCCTCAGTTCGCCCGGGCCTGCCGGCAGGAAGACATCACCTTCGTGGGGCCGACACCCCATCTGCTGGAGTTGCTGGGAGACAAGCTGGCTGCCCGCCGCCTGGCCAAGAAGGCGGGAATCCCGGTCATTCCCGGGACCGACGAGCCCGTGGAGGAAGGGAAGGCGGCCCTGCAAACGGCTTTAGAGCTGGGATTCCCCTTGATTGCCAAGGCCGCCTTTGGCGGGGGAGGCCGGGGAATGAGGATCATCCGTTCCGCCGAGGATCTGGAAAAGCAATTGGCCGAGGCCCGAAGCGAAGCAGAGGCTGCCTTCGGCAATGGCGCCCTTTTTCTGGAACGCTTCATCGAGCGTCCCAAGCATGTGGAGGTTCAGATCCTGGCCGACCGACATGGGGAAGTCGTGCATCTCTACGAGCGGGATTGTTCGGTGCAGCGAAGGCATCAGAAGGTAGTGGAGGTGGCGCCGGCTGCAGGAATACCGAAGAAGTTGCGTGAGGAGTTGTGGGAAGCCGCGGTTGCCCTGGCGCGTGAAGTCGGCTACGTGAATGCCGGAACGGTCGAGTTTCTCCTGGATGTGGACAGCCGCGAATGGTTCTTCATCGAGGTCAACCCCCGAATTCAGGTCGAGCATACCGTAACCGAGAGAGTCACTGGAATCGACCTGGTGCGCTCGCAAATCCTGATTGCTCAGGGCTGCCGGCTGCACGAGCCTCCGATCTCTCTGCCCCGCCAAGAGGACATGCCGCTCTACGGCAGCGCCCTGCAGTGCCGCATTACGGCGGAAGACCCGGAAAACAACTTCGCGCCGGACTTCGGAAAGGTCACGACCTACCGTTCTCCAGCCGGATTCGGCTTGCGATTGGATGGAGGCGCGGTCTCCGGGGGTGCGGTCCTGATTCCCTATTACGATTCCCTGCTGACCAAGGCCACGGCCTGGGGAAGGACCCCCAAGGAAGCCTGTCAGCGGATGGATCGAGCCCTGCGAGAGTTTCGAGTCCGTGGCGTCAAGACCAATGTGCCCTTTCTCGAAAATATCGTCAACCATCCGGTGTTTCAGGATGGCTTGGCCACCACGTGTTTCCTTGACGAGTATCCCGAGCTGTTCCACTTTGTCCAGAGACGGGATCGGGCCACTCGACTGCTGAACTACCTGGCGGGGGTCATCGTCAACGGGAATCCGGAGGTTGCCGGAAAGCCCTGGCCCGAGTCATTCGCCACTTCGAGAACCAGTCGAGACATTCAGCCGGCGCCCCTGCCTGAGATTCCCTTTCCCAAGGGAATCGCTCCGCCTCCGGGAACTCGGCAGCAGTTGCTTCGGTTGGGTCCGGAACGGTTTGCTCAGTGGATGCGGAAGCAAGAGCGCCTTCTGATCACCGACACCACCTTCCGCGACGCGCATCAGTCCTTGCTGGCGACCCGGGTGCGTTCCATCGACATTCTGAGGATTGCCGAGGCCGTGGCTCACCGGTTGCCCCACCTCTTCAGCCTGGAGATGTGGGGCGGCGCCACCTTCGACACCGCCCTGCGCTTTCTCAACGAAGATCCCTGGCAGAGGCTGCGGCAGCTTCGAGATCTCGTCCCCAATATCTGCTTCCAGATGCTGTTTCGGGCTTCCAATGCGGTGGGATACACCAGTTACCCGGATAACGTGGTGGCCGAATTCATCAAGGAATCGGCCCGGCAGGGCATCGACATCTTCCGTATTTTCGATTCCCTGAACTCCGTGGAAAACATGGAAGTCTCCATGGCTGCGGTTCGGGACACCCACGCCGTTTGCGAGGCCGCCATCTGCTACACTGGCGATATCCTCGATTCCCGACGGCCCAAGTACTCTCTTGACTACTACCTCAAGATGGCGCGACGGCTGGAGGAGATGGGCGCCCACGTCCTGGCCATCAAGGACATGGCGGGTCTCTGCAAACCCTACGCCGCCGCCGAACTGGTGAAGACGTTGCGCCAGGAGGTGGAAATTCCGATTCACTTCCATACCCACGACACCAGTGGTGTGAGCGCGGCTTCCATCCTGAAGGCTGCCGAGTCCGGAGTGGATGTGGTCGACGGCGCCGTTTCGTCCATGAGCGGTCAGACCAGCCAGCCCAATCTCAACTCCATTGTGGAAGCCTTGCGCGGCCAGCCGCGGGACACGGGGCTCGACCCCGTGGTCTTGGGAAGCTACTCGGATTACTGGGAGCTTGTCCGCGACTTCTATCGACCCTTCGACAGCGGTCCGAGGTCGGGAGACGCCAAGGTGTACCTGCATGAGATACCGGGCGGGCAATACACCAATCTGCGCCAGCAGGCGGCAGCCGTGGGTCTGGGTTACCGCTGGAGCGAGGTGGAGTCGACCTACGCCGAGGTGAATCGACTCTTTGGCGACATCGTCAAGGTCACTCCTTCCAGTAAGGTGGTGGGAGACCTTACGCTGTTCCTGTTGGCCAAGGGGATGGCTCCGGAGGATCTGCTCCAGCTGGACGTCAAGCACGATCTCGCACTTCCCAATTCAGTGATCGATCTCTTTGCCGGTTCGCTGGGAGCTCCCCCGGGAGGATGGCCGTCTCGCCTGCAAACAATCATCTTGCGGGGAGCTGAACCGAGCCGCACACGTCCCGGAGCCGATCTGCCGCCCGCCGACTTCGGCAAGACTCGGAAATTCCTGAAGCGAAAGCTCGGCCGGGATGTCCGCCATGACGAGGTGTTGAGCTACCTGTTGTATCCGGATGTGTTTCTGAACTACGTAGCCACGCATCGGAATTTTGGCGACGTCCGCGTCCTTCCGACGCCCCAGTTCTTCTACGGCATGCAGTCGGGAGACGAAATTGCGGTGGACATCGAGCCCGGAAAGACCCTGGTGATCAAGTTCCTGACCATCAGCGAACCCAACCCCGACGGCCGACGAACCGTTTTCTTCGAGCTCAACGGACAGCCTCGTGAGGCGGTGGTGCGCGACGAAAGCCTGAAAGAGGCTGTCCCGGCACATCCGAAGATCAGCCCCGGGGAGCCCGGGCAGGTGGGGCCCCCGTCGCCCGGGGTCATTACCCACGTATTCGTCCAGTTGGAGCAGAGAGTGGACAGGGGTGAAAAGCTGTTCACCCTGGAAGCCATGAAGATGCAGAGTACGATCTACGCCCCAGTGGCCGGACGGGTCAGCCGGATACTGGTGGGGGCAGGGCAGCACGTTGAGGCCAAGGCCCTGTTGTTGACCATCGAATAATCACCGCCGCTGCCCGCCGACGGGGTTCGTCCCGTGACCGGTCTTATCGTCAATTTCGTCAGCAAGGTCGTTCGCCATCGGGGTCTCATCCGGTCGATGGTCCAACGCGATCTCAAGAGCCGCTACGTGGGTTCGGTCATGGGGCTCTTCTGGTCGGTGATCCATCCGCTGGCGCTGCTGGTGTGCTACACCTTCGTGTTTTCGGTGATCTGGAAATTACAAATTCAACACCCCCGGTTTCCCGAGACCGGAACGGCCAGCTTTGCCATCTACCTGTTCTGCGGCATCCTTCCCTGGATGATGTTCCAGGAGACCCTGACCCGCTCCAGCAACGTGCTGGTGGACAACGCCAATCTGATCACCAAGACTTTGTTCCCCTCGGAGATCCTGCCGGTGGCCGTACTGATCGCCAACCTGGTGAACCATCTGATCGGCTTGGCCATCTTCCTGGTGATCATCCTCTTCTACCTGCAGGACCTGAGCTTTCTTGTGCTGTTGATTCCCCTCTATCTGCTTCCCCTGATGCTGTTTGCCCTGGGGTTGAGCTGGGTGGTCTCGAGTCTTCAGGTGTTTCTGAGGGACACCGCCCAGGTGGTCACGGTAGTCCTGACCTTCTGGTTCTTTTTTACTCCCATTTTCTATACCGAAGAACACTTGGGCAGCGTCAGCGACAAGCTGATCCTGGCCATGCGCTTCAATCCATTGGCCGAAGTCGTGATTGCTTATCGCAAGATGTTGCTGTTTGCCGAGATGCCGTCCTGGCAGGGGATGATTCCCCTCTATGGGATGGCTCTGGTTACCTTCGTGTGCGGCGGTTTGGTGTTTCGCTACGTCAAGCGATCCTTTGCCGATGTGCTTTAATTGGCGGTTTTATCCATGAAATCTCTTTGGCGCATTCCTTTGCTGGCCGTGGGCGCGGCGCTGCTGGGGGGATCCACGGTCCGGGCAACTCCGGATTTTCTGCCGGAGGCCAGTGTCCATCACGCCTACCTGGATTCCACCATTCTCTTCGCGTTTGAACTGACCCCTGACCGGGAAGCCTTCATCGAAGTGATCAACCTGGGGGAGAATCGCCGCTGCCTCACGGTGGAGCGGATATTCATGCGAACGGCGGAAGGGCAACCCTTGCGGTTCGACTCCTTTCTCTACGATGGCCGCAAGTCCAAGCTGGAGGGCAATCCCCGGGCTTGCGTCCGCCAGCGCACGCGGCGCAGATTCGAGCTCGGGTACAATTTCGACTTTCCGGAGAAAGTGCGCAAGGTCGTATTTCTGTTGGGAAGGTTGGCCTATCGGTTGCAGCCGGTCGGCGGTGAGGACTACAGGAATTTTCTGGAGAATTTCAACAAGGTCAACATCGGGGTCAGCAGTGATCGCCTCAAGAGATTCCAGTTGGGTGTGCTCTTCGGCAAGAACTTTTATGGTTCCAGGGTACGTTGCCGGCGGGTGGCGGCCCCGTTTGTCAGCAACGGAACCCGAGGACCCGTAACCCTGTTGAGCACGTTTCCCAGGCGTACCCAAAAGGCCAGGAGGAAAAAGAAGACCGCCAGCCTGAGCATCGCCTTGAAGCTGGATCCCAACGGCGAGGTGGTTGAAGCCACTCCCGAGTCCAATTTGGAGTTCGGGCTCACCGAACGGGCGCTCTATGAGGTGAAATACTGGTGGGACTTTGCTCCGGCCTACCAGGACGGCAAGCCGGTGGCCAGCAATCATCGGGCCAAGGTGGTCTATCGTTTGGAGCAGGATGACTGGAATTAGCAGGCATAGGCTGGCACCATCGGCGCCGCCATCCCATCACAATTCCACCGACTCGCAAACCTCGAAGTATTTCCTGCCTGGCTGAATGCGAATGGCCTGCTCCACCGGGTCGTGTTCCAGTGCGATGATCCAGTTTCCCTCACATGCCTGCTGCAGATAGTGCCGCTTCTCCTCGATGGTCGTCATGGGATAGAGGTCGTACCCCATCAGGTAGGGCAGCGGAAGGTGAGAGGCGGTGGGCATCATGTCGCCGCAATAGAAAAGCGTGGTGTCGCCGTCTTGAATCTTGACCATCTGCAAGCCCGGAGTGTGTCCATTGGAGATCAGGAGGTGGAGCCCGGGGAACAGCTCGCGGGGGCCGTCCAGGATCGTGAGTTGTGGGTGGTCGTGGAACGGCTCGATATCCATCGGCATATAGCTGCCCCGGTCCTTCTCGGACGGCTTCAGGGCTCGCTCCCATTGAAGCTTCTGAATGTAATGCCTGGCCGAGGGGAAGGTCAGCTCCAACCGGTCGTTTCGGAAGCAGGTGGCGCCCCCGGCATGGTCAAAATGGAAGTGGGTCAGGATGACATCGGTGATGTCTTCCGGCTCGATGCCGTTGGCAGCCAGAGAGCCCGGCAGGGTGTAGCGGCTATGGTCGAGGCGGTAAATCTCCTTGAGTTTGTCGGAAAACTTGTGGCCGCAGCCCACATCGACCAGAATCTTGCGCTCTTCGTCCAGAATCAACAGGGCCCTCATGGCCAGTGGGATCCGATTGCGCTCATCGCTGGGGTTGGTTCTGCTCCAGAGAGTCTTGGGGACAACCCCGAACATGGCGCCGCCGTCGAGGCCGAAACGGCCGGTTTCCAGGGAAACGATGCGGTAGGGTCCTATCTTCATCGCTTGATGCTCAGTGCCACCCCGTCCCTGAGGGGAATGATGGTGGTCAGGACGTCTTGGGATTGAAAGGCCAGTCGATTGAAGGCTCGTATTCCCGCCGTGCTGGGAGTGTCGTCGTCTTCGACCACCCGTCCGCCCCACAGGGTGTTGTCGGTAATCAGAAGGCCTCCCCTTTTCAATCGGGGGACCGCCTGCCGGAATACTTCGGGATACTCGTGCTTGTCCACGTCGTTCAGGATGATGTCGAAGGATCCCGGTTCTTCGGCCAGCAGGGAAAGGGCGTCGCCGGTTCGGTAGTCTACCAGACCTTCAATTCGGGCCTGTTGGAAAAAGCGGGCGGCCAGGGCGGCGTTTTCCCCGGAGCCGTCGGTACAGATGATCCGACCCCCCGGTTGCAAGCCCCTTGCAAACCAGATCGCCGAGTAACCAAAACCGGATCCCAGCTCGAAGATGCGTTGGGCACCTGTCAGCAGCGCAAGTTGGCAAAGCAGGCGGCCTACCAGGGGACCGATGATGGGGAATCTCCTCTCGGCGGCGATACGTTCCATTTCCTGGAGGGCGGAGTCCCTCGAAGGAGTCAGGGAATGGAGGTAGCGAACGATGGATGGATCCAGAATTTTCATGGGTTGTTCTCCTGCCGGGTCGGATCAGGGGCGCGCTTGCTACGCCTGGATCTTATGGTAATCTGGACCGGTCGGCAACGGCCAAGGCGGGCAATCGCTCCAAGAGGGGTCCGTGCAAGGACGGGAGTTGGAGCTGATCCGGAAACATAGGATTGCAGAATGATCATCGGGTTGTTCGGGGAAGATTCGCCACTGACCCTGGCCCTCCAGAATGACTTGGAAGAGAAGGGGTTCGGTGCGTGCCGGTCCACCCGGCCCCTGCCGCGGCAGCAGTCGCAGCACCTGGTTTTTCGAGAACGGCAATTGCCTTCCGATTGGAAGTCCCTGCGGGAAGCGGGAATGGTGCTGGTTTGGGTCGGTGAACCCGTGGAGCCGGTAGTGTCCTTCGACCTGGTGCTACCCCTCGGCCAATCCGAAGGGGAAGCCTTGGAGAAGCTCAGCCACCTGGTACGGCCGAGGCTGGCCGGCCCGCCGCGGCCCTCATGGGACGAGTATTTCATGAGGATTGCCCAGGTGGCTTCCATGCGGAGCAACTGCATCAAGCGGAAGGTTGGCGCGGTGGTGGTGAAAGACCGCAGGATCGTGTCCACCGGCTATAACGGAACCCCGCGCGGAACAAGGAACTGCAACGAGGGGGGATGTCCGCGCTGCAGCGGCCTGGCAGCCAGCGGTACCCGGCTGGACGAGTGTCTGTGTTCCCACGCCGAGGAAAACGCCATCACCCAGGCGGCCTACCACGGCACCAGCGTCAAGGACGGATGCCTCTATTCCACCCTTTCGCCCTGCTTGATGTGCGCCAAGATGATCATCAACAGCGGGGTCAGGGAGGTGGTTTTCAATGAGGGTTATCCTCTCAACGACGCGACCTTTCGGTTGTTCGAGGAAGCCGGAATCACGATCCGAGAATTTCGGCTTACCTGAAGGTTGCAGAGAAGCCTGATTGAAACTATTGAGTGATATCCACAAGGTTCCAACAAAGATATCCACGAAGGGACATGAAGGACAACGAAGGGCCACCAAGGAGCTGGAGCAGGCTCAGGAGGGATCCGCCAAGGGTCGGAAACCGGGAAAAGATTTCCACCAAGGAATACGAAGAATCACGAAGAGCAGGTCGGCAGGGGGGGTCAGTATTTTTGCATGACGACGGCCAGGAGGTTGTGCTTCATCAGCAGGAATCTGCGGGTTTCGTAGCCGTCGAACAACTGAGTCACGTCCCGGTTCTGGTAGATTTTCCGGATGGACATGGCGCGATCGGTGGGAGTGCGTTCCAAATGGGCTTCGGTAACGATGCGGTATTGGTGGATCCAGTCGGAGCCGGCAGGCGGCCTGGTCTGAAAGAGGGCGAAAATCAAGCTCTTCGACTTCATCATGGCCGATACCCTGGCGATAAACAGGGAGGCGAATTCGGGATCCAGATAGCTCAGCAGATCCCAGCAAATCAGTCCGTCGAAGAAGTCGACAGGGTATTTGAAGTTCTCTCTGAAGAACTTGCTCACTACCAGCGTCCGTTGATCGTGGAATGAGGTCGAGTATTCGGGGTTTGAGTAAGCGTCCACCAGGTCTTCCACGAATAGCTTGACCTCACGTCCGAAGAAAAACTCGACGTTGGCTCCTGTCGGAATGCCAATATCCAGCAACACGGCCCTTTTCTTAAGGCCGATGGCTCGGAGAAACTCCTTCAGGACATCGGCCCGCATTCTGACCGCAATCGGACTGTCCTGCTCTCCGGCCACACCGGTTCGAATCGGTTCAACACGGTTCATCGCGGAGCCTGGGTTCTGTCCGCCGGCACGCGGTTACCGTATGATTTTTCCATGAGAACAGCGCCTCTCCGTCACACCTTACCACAGGAGATCCTGGTGGTTCAGCCCGTATTGCGACCGTTTCCCTCAGACGTTGATCCGTAGGCGCGATCGAGGATCTCCATGGGGTGCATCACTTGTATGTGGTGCAGGTGCGCCATCCGCAGGCCATAAGCAATTTGAAGAATGCACCCGGGGTTGCCAGTGGCCACCACGGCCGGCCCGCACTGCTTGATGTCCTCGACCTTGCGCTCCAGGATCCGCGTCGACAATTCGCTGTGAGTGATGTTGTAAATCCCCGCGCTCCCGCAACATTGGTCCGGATACCGCAACTCCAGCAGCTTCAGCCCCGGGATATTCTGCAGCAGGCGCCGCGGGGCCTGCCCGATTCTTTGGGCATGCAGCAGGTGGCAGGGGTCGTCGTAGGCGATCTTTAGCTCCAGCCGGCCCGGCGGAGAAAGAGCCGGCAGCCCGTCCAGAAACTCCGAAATATCCACGACCATTTGGCTGAAAGACCGGGCTCGGGATGAGAACTCGGGATCGTGGGCCAGAAGGTTCCCATACTCCTTGAGCTTGGCCCCGCAGCCGGCTGCATTGACGATGACAGCCGAAACGCCGGCCTGCTCGAAGGTTTGAATG
>JAPPDF010000092.1:59920-66698 GCA_028875575.1 Acidobacteriota bacterium | reverse complement strand
ACGCCCAATCCCTGGGCGTGCTGGACTGACGGGAAGGGTTCGTTCTGCGCCTGCCCCTTGAGGCGCAGGAGTGATGGGAGGAGGCGCCACCCTGGTGGCTCGCCTTTGGCCAAGGCGGTAGGGGAATAACATCTTTCGGCGGTTCTTCGCAGATTTCCGTGTGCTCCTGGATGTGCGTTCAGCCGAACTGCTTCCTTTCTAGACAGTTTACGTTTTCGTTGCCGTCCCTTTTTGCTTCTCCGGGTCTTCCCGTTTTTTCAGCTTGAGCTGGATGATTGTTTGATCCGGAATCTTCCAGTCCGCGATCTCAACCGGCCTCGAATAGAGTGGATCGTCCAATATTCGAGCTTCCCACGGAAGGTGTTTGTTGTGCCTGAGGGTATCGACCAGCCAGATCACGAAGGGTAGAGACGCTATAAAGATCACTATGAGTAGGACGTAGAACATCATGGCTGGATTCTTTCGGAAGTCTTTTTAACCTCAATCGATAGCACCCATTCCGGACAAAGACAAGCGCCTTTTTTGCAAAGGGAGCTTGGTTGCCAATCATCATGTCCGGCTCTCCATGTAAGCTGCAAGTTGGGCAAGTCGTAAATTGCGTTGCTTTCACCCCAGGAGGCTCTCGCCATGAAAAGACAGCTCAGCACCTATCCATTGCGGTTGCCTGCGTCGTTGAAGGCAGCCGTTGCAGAAATCGGCAAGGCCGACGGCGCCAGCATCGATCAGTTCGTGACGACGGCTATGGCCGAGAAGGTTTCCGCCATGAAAACCGCCGAGTTTTTCAGTGAATGCGCATCCCGGGCCGACATTGAGGCGGCCCGCCGCCTGCTGCTGCGAGAAGGAGGACGGCCCCCTGAGCCCGAAGACCGTATTGGATAAGTCTTGAGGCCTTCCATGTCCGTATTCGCCGTTTCGATGGATTAGCGTGGGGGAACTCCTCACCGTCGCCGGCTCGATAAAGAGGACTGACTTCACTCGTCGGACCTCACCTCCCAGTGAGCTCTCCCACCCGCTTCACTGGGCGCACCTATTCGCCCTCGATCTGCTCCTGGATATCACGCACGACTCTTCCCAAGAACCACCCGCCAATGCGGTACAAAAGCCACAGAGTAAGCAGGAAAGCACCCGCTCCGAGTACCCAGGAAAAGATATCGAGAGATGGCATGTGCATAGCTTGAATCTCAATCACTATAAACGGGCCAATTACAATAAATGGGCCATCACAACAACCAGGCCCGGCTCGGCCTGACGTCGGAATTTCGAGCTGTGATCAGGACGTCTGACCACGGTCACCTAGGATATCGCTTTGTCGTTAGTTATTAAATAACATTATGCTTTGACTAAATTATATTTGTGATTTAGTCTCCCTTGGATTCTGCAGAACGAATCGAACCCGCTCGAGAGGAGCACTTTTCCCCATGACACTGAGGCAAAAATATGCTATGCCTACAGTACGACTAACAACCCGTCGACAACCCATGTCTCCGCTACCGCCGCTCGAGTGTCTCCGTTTCTTCGATGCTGCGGCCCGGCACCAGAGCTTTGCCCGGGCTGCGGAGGAACTCCATGTCACTGCCGCCGCCGTCGCCCACCGCGTCAAGATGCTCGAAAAACACCTCGGCCACAACCTGTTCGACCGCGATCGCCGAAGCGTTGCGCTGAACTCACGCGGCAAGGCCTGTTGGGGGGATGTGCAAGGCATTCTCACTGAAATCCAGGAAGTCATCGACCGTTACGGAAGCGGGCCGCAGTTGCGGCGCCTCAGCGTGGTCGTGGTCGAGTCCGTTGCCGAGCGGTGGCTGATGCCGAAGATCGCGGACTTCAACGCTTCCCATCCCGACATCGCCATCGAGTTGGAGACGGACCACCTCGGCGTCGACCCCAACCGGACCGACTTCGACGTCTGGATTACCTATGACGGTGGGACCAAAGCGCCGAGCACGGAGGTGGCCCTGCGGGAGACGTTGTTCGAGGATTCGTTGGTTGCACTCTGCAGTCCGGTCCTTTTCGAGAACCACGGACGGCCCCGCAACCTGGCGGACTTGTATTCGTGGCCCCTGCTCTACCATCTGGGGTGGCCTTCGGACTGGGCCCAATGGTTCGCGGCCCAGGGCGGCCCCCCACCGGACCTGTCGCACGCATCGGGTTTCCGCCTGTGCAGCATGGTGCTGCATGCGGCCCTGAATGGCATGGGGGCCGCCGTTGGACGCCCGGCCACCATTGCGCCTGAACTGGAACAGGGGACTCTGGTACCGTTGTTCGACCGGTGCAATGAGGTGCCCACGCGATGCTGTCTGATGACGACCGCCGGCGCGCGGCGAAAGCCCGAGGTCCAGGCGTTCCGCGAATGGATCCTTGAGAGCACGTCCGAGCCCGCAGCCAATGTGACGATTGCGGGAACACCTCGGGGCAGGCTCTGAGCATCGGTGCGGGTGGGCGATGCGGAAGGCTGCCCGATTTTCCGATTCAGCCTGCGTCAGCGACTGCAGTCGATTGCGCACCGCGGTTCGCGGCCCCTCTCCCTATTCGATGAGCCTTGAGACCCCTTGTGCCTTTAGTGTGATGTTGCTCACCTGACACCCCCTGTTCCCTCCCTGAGCATGTCGGTTTTTGCCATCGCGATGGACCGGCTTGGCGATACCCGCACCGTGGCCGGCTCGGTCAAGGGACCGGCTCTACTCGTCAGACACCGCCGCCGGCTCGACGGTCCCACCCCCTTCACGGGGCGCACCTGCCTCCCCGAGGATTTCCCGATCCCTTTCCACCGTGAGACGAAGGGTTTCCGCCACCGTCCGCAAGGTGTCGGCCATTGCCGATCGGCGGCGCCAACCGAGCACGATGGTTCGGAAGGGGACAGGCCGCTCGAGCGTTCGAATCGATAGTTGGGAACGGTGAGTCTCGGTGGGCACCGCCATCGTCGGCAGCAGCGTGACTCCGGCGCCGCTGGAGACCATCTGGGTCAGAGTGGGCATGCTGGTGGCGCGAAACCCCATTTCCTCGAGCCTGTTGCTCGAACAGTACTCGAGGGCCTGATCCCTGAAGCAGTGCCCGTCGTCGAGCAGCAGGACACGCTCGCCGCGCAACCTGTTCCGCCTTACGGGCCTGGTGCCGCGATCGAGTTCGTGCCCCCGCGGGACTGCCAACACGAAGGGATCGACGGCAACCGTGTGGTGGTCCAGGTCGGCCAGATCGGCCTCCAGCGCCAGCAGCGCCGCCACCAGGTCTCCCCGTTTCAGAGCGCGGAGAAGAGCGTCGGTCTTGTCTTCGATCCAGATCAGCGTCAGATGAGGAAAGGCTTTTCGCAGCGCGGGGACAACGTGGGGAAGCAGATAGGGCCCGACCGTTGGAATCACGCCGATCCGAAGTGTGCCGGCCAGGGGGTCGATGAACTGATTGGCGGCTTCGGCGAAGTCGTCCACTTCGACCAGGACGCGGCGCGCTCTGCCGATCAGTTCCCGTCCCGCCGCGGTAACCAGCACGCCGCGCCGGTCCCGTTCGAACAGAGAAACGGAAAGTGCAGACTCCATCTCCGCCACCTGGGCGCTCAAGGACGGCTGAGAAACGTTGCAAAGCTCGGCGGCCCGCCGGAAGCTCATGGTTTCCGCCACGGCAAGGACGTATTGAAGCTGTCTGAGAGTGAAATTGTAGGTCTTCATGCTCTTCATGCTGATAGGAATAGACTATGCAAAAGATAGAAATAATATCTTAGACATATCAGAACGGGGAAGTATAGACTCACGATCCCCGTCTTGCGATTTCCTTGGGCAGTGACCTGAGAAACTGTGCAAGAAGCTGAAGGAGAGGCAGAACCCTCCTTGTCCGGCGGAAGGAACGAAGCATCCGGGGGCGCCAAGTGAGCCCGTGGTATAAACTGTAGGCACAGACCGATTGCGAAAACGACACGACATCCGGGGAGCGTGGACCGGTCTTGCCTCCATTAGGTTTCCGAACCACCGGGCCGCGCTTCTTGAGCGCACTCGCCGCATTGATGTAATTCGAATCCAAAGGAGCAACTCAGATGTTTAAACGAACGATATCCGTAATCACCCTGCTGGCGATCGGGTTCTCTCCGGTCGCGCCGATCGGCACGGCAGGCGCCAAGGACAAGGCGCCCGACAATGACTACTGGTGGCCCAACCGGCTGAGCCTCGAACCGCTGCGCCAGGTGTCTCGGGAATCCGGTCCGGTCGGCAACGGCTTCGACTATGCCAAGGCGTTCGAGAGTCTCGACCTGCAGGCGTTGAAGGCAGATCTCACCAGGCTGATGACGACTTCCCAGGACTGGTGGCCGGCCGACTATGGCCACTACGGGCCGTTTTTCATTCGCATGGCCTGGCACAGTGCCGGCACCTATCGAACCATCGACGGACGGGGTGGCGGTGACGGCGGACTGCAACGCCTGGCGCCGCTCAACAGTTGGCCCGATAACGCCAACCTGGACAAGGCGACGCGATTGCTCTGGCCGATCAAGGAGAAGTACGGCCGCAAGATCTCCTGGGCCGACCTGCTGATCCTGGCGGGTGACGTGGCCATGGAGTCCATGGGCTTCAAGACCCTGGGCTTCGCCGGCGGTCGTGTCGATGCCTGGTATCCCGAAGACGTGAACTGGGGACCCGAGGGCCAGTGGCTCGCCTTCGATCGACGCGACAAGGACGGGAAGCTGATTCGTCCTCTGGGCGCCACCCAGATGGGCCTGATTTACGTGAACCCCCAGGGCCCGGGCGGCAAACCCAATCCGCAGGCGGCTGCTCACGCCATCCGGGAGGCTTTCGGCCGCATGGGGATGAATGACGAAGAGACGG
Source organism: Acidobacteriota bacterium (assembly GCA_028875575.1). Classification (NCBI taxonomy): domain Bacteria; kingdom Pseudomonadati; phylum Acidobacteriota; species Acidobacteriota bacterium. Next base: position 61,896 of record JAPPDF010000092.1, on the reverse strand, counting down.
CCGCGCTGATCGCCGGCGGCCATACCTTCGGAAAGGCCCATGGCGCCGCCGATCCTTCCAAGTACGTCGGTGTGGAGCCGGAGGCCGGCGATATCGAAGCCCAGGGATTCGGTTGGAAAAACAAGTACGGCAAAGGCAATCGCGGCGACACCATCACCAGTGGCCTGGAAGGAGCCTGGACGCGAGACCCGGCGGCCTGGACCCACAACTTCCTGGAAAACCTGTACGGCTTCGAGTGGGAGCTGACTCAAAGCCCTGGGGGTGCAACCCAGTGGAAGCCGGCCGGCGGCGCCGCGGCCGACCTGGTGCCGGATGCCCACGATCCGAACAAGCGGCATGCGCCCATGATGCTCACCACCGACATCGCCCTCAGGGTCGACCCGGCCTATCGCGAGATCACCTCGCGCTGGCTCAAGAACCCGAAGGAGTTCGAGGACGCCTTCGCCCGGGCCTGGTTCAAGCTGATTCACCGCGACCTGGGTCCGAGGTCGCGTTACCTCGGCGATCTGGCGCCTGACCGGGAATTCGTATGGCAAGACCCGATTCCTGCGGTCGATCATGCCCTGATCGATGCCAAGGATGCGGCCGGGTTGAAAACCAAGATCCTGGGCTCCGGGCTGTCTACCGCCGAATTGGTCAGGGCGGCCTGGGCTTCCGCATCCACTTTCCGCGGGACCGACATGCGCGGCGGCGCCAACGGGGGACGGATTCGCCTGGCGCCCCAGAAGGGTTGGGCTGCCAACGATCCGGCCGAGCTGGGCCGCGTATTGAAGACCCTGGAGGGTATCCGGAGCGGATTCAACGGCGCCCAGTCCGGCGGCAAGCGGGTCTCTCTGGCGGACCTGGTCGTTCTGGGCGGTGCGGCTGCCATCGAGAAGGCGGCCAAGAAAGCCGGGATGGACGTGGACGTGCCCTTTGCACCCGGGCGCATGGACGCCACGATGGAGCAGACCGACGCGGATTCCTTCGCCCTGCTCGAACCCACCGCCGACGGGTTCCGCAATTACTTCGCCGGACGTAACTCCCGATCACCGGTGGAGAGGCTGGTGGAGAAGGCAGCCATGCTGAACCTGACCGTCTCCGAAATGACGGTGCTGGTCGGCGGCCTGCGAGTCCTGAATGCCAATTCGGGAGGCTCTCGCCACGGAGTGTTCACCGACCGTCCCGGCACCCTGAGCAACGACTTCTTCGTCAACCTGGTCGACATGTCAACCCAGTGGACCAAGTCCTCCACCGCGGGCGTGTACGAAGGTCGCGACCGCTCCACGGGTGAGGTCAAGTGGACGGCGACTCCGGTCGACCTGATCTTCGGTTCCAACTCCGAGCTGCGCTCCGTGACCGAGTTCTACGCGGCCGGGGATGCCAAGGAAGACTTCGTGAAGGACTTCGTTGCGGCCTGGACCAAGGTAATGACCCTGGACCGCTTCGACCTGTAGCGGAAAGATCGTAGTTAAATCAACTGCTCCGGAGCCTCGGGTCGGGAAATCCACACGAACGGTTCCTGATCCGGAAAAACGCAAAACGGCGGCATCATCGATGCCGCCGTTTTTCTTTGCCCGCAGGCTGCCTGCCAATCACTCCACCGTATAGGACAAAAGCGATGCCGTAGGAAGATGGCCCCACCTGGGAGCGCGGGCGTCCCGCCCGCATGCACTCCCGTTGCGTACCGCTCAGTTTCCTGGGATGCAGCACCCGGCCCAACTTCACCTATCTCTCGCACTTCAATCAACCAACGCCGCCGCCCCGTACCGAAATCACACTCCGGGAAGGAGAAAAGCAATGTCTTGGGAAGATGGCCCCACCTGGGAGCGCGGGCGTCCCGCCCGCATGCACTCCCGTTGCGTACCGCTCAGTTTCCTGGGATGCAGCACCCGGCCCAACTTCACCTATCTCTCGCACTTCAATCAACCAACGCCGCCGCCCCGTACCGAAATCACACTCCGGGAAGGAGAAAAGCAATGTCTTGGGAAGATGGC
>JAPPDF010000092.1:0-59817 GCA_028875575.1 Acidobacteriota bacterium | reverse complement strand
CCGATCAACCAAGGACGCCTCCGCTCCCGGCTCATTGTGTAAAGGATGAATGCGGTCTGCACCGAAGTCGAGCCGAATGGAGAAGGCTGATACGGTAGTGGTAGTCACTGTGTTTCCATTTTCACGCCAGCCGCTTATACGGCAGCTCCACCGTAAGCGACAACGCTGCTAGAAGAAAGGAATTACCAATAGACTATCCCGGCACCCCCCGCGCAGAACGTCCAGCCCCCCACCGACAATGCTCCCCCTCAATCCATCCCCAGCATCTTCAAGGAATCCCGCTCCAGCAACTCCTCAACAAAAGCCTTCGGCACCGGCGGCAAACCAGCCCGCTCAGCCATGCTGGACGTGTCATAGAGAGCGCGAACGCTATCATCCACTCCAACATAGGGATAATCGGATCCAAACAGAATCTTGTGACCCACCCCATATTCGATCGCCGTGACCAGCGCTTCGTAGAATCGTAGCGGCCGAATGCAGAACCCCGACATGTCGGCATAAACGTTCCTATGCTTGCGAACGATCATCACCGCATCGGTATGCCAGGGATGCCCGATATGGCAGATCATCTGCCGCAGCTTGGGGAACCGTTGGGCGACCTCGTCCAGGAGAATGGGTTTCGACCAGCGCAAGGGGGTGATGGCAAAGGGGGTGGTGCTCTGATGCCAGAAGACGGGAATGTCAAGCTCCTGGGCCTTGCGGTATAGCGGGTCGTGGCAGGGGGCGGCCGGGTTGAAATCCTGGTAGGCGCCGCTCAACTTGACCGCCCGGAAACCGAAATTCCTGACTGCATGCTCCAACTGTTCGATACAGCCGGGATCATTGGGGTCCACGCTGGCCACTCCCACCAGCTTCTCCGGATGTTGCCGGACATACTCATGGACGTAATCGTTGGGGACCACCAGTCCGGCGGCATTCATCATCATGGCAAAAACGGCCGCCCGCTCGACTTTCTGGGCCACCTGCTCCCAGTGCTCATCGGGCGGACAGTGGCACTTGTTGGTCTTGCCATAGGTGGACTCAATCTCCTCAATGGTCCTGTCGGCAAAGTGACGCCGTTCGTAGATATGGCTGTGGATATCGACTCTGATCATCCCGCCTCCTCTCTCTCCTGAAACGACCCTTCCACTCCGCGGATGGGGGTGTTCAGCCCCTTCCCAACGAGCCCTTGAGCTACGGGACGTAATCCACTAGGCTTGACGGGAATGTCCCCACAAGGCAGTCGTTGAACCCCGCTTGCTGCTCGCAGGTTATCGGGCTGGTCACGACGTTAGCCCCTTTCCTGGGGATTGTACAGGGACGCCCCGTTATCGGCCGAGCAACATGTCGGAAAGGCGTGGATTCGGCCGGTCAGGAAGGGAACCAAGGGAACCGGACCAAGGAGGCATCGTGAATCGAAGCAAACCTCTCAACGGCCTGCTCAAGGCTTCCGTGGCAATCATGATTCTCGGCATCGGGTGCGGACCGCCACCTGAAACGCAGGAGTCCTCCCCCGGCCCCAGCCAGGCTGACCTGTTTGTGAGTGGGGAAGACGGCTACCACACCTACCGGATTCCGGCCTTGATCGTCACCAGGGAAGGCAGTCTGCTGGCGTTCTGTGAAGGTCGAAAGAACAATCGCCGCGACCACGGCGACATCGACCTGCTGTTGAAGAGAAGTACCGACGGCGGTCGAACCTGGTCGGATCCGCAGATTGTGTACGAGGAGGGAGGAACGGAAGAGATCACCATCGGGAACCCCTGTCCCGTGGTGGACCGGGAAACCGGTACCATCTGGCTCCCCTTCTGCCGAGACAACAAGGACGTTCTGGTGACGAAGAGTACCGATGACGGAGTGAGCTGGTCAGACCCTGTCGACATCACCGCTGCCGTCAAGAAACCTGACTGGACCTGGGTGGCGACCGGCCCCGGAATCGGAATTCAGCTTGAACACGAGCCCTACAAGGGGCGCTTGGTTATCCCCAGCGACCATGGCAAGGGCAGTGGCGAGGAGGGCGATGAGAGAGTTCAGTACTCTCATGTCTTCTACAGCGACGATCACGGGGAAACCTGGCAGCTCGGCGCCGCCGTGGCCCCGCACACCGACGAGTGCCAGGTTATCGAGAAAGACGACGGAACACTCCTGATCAACATGCGCAACTACTGGGGACGCCAGGGCGGCAGGCCCGACCGCGGAGGCATGCGGGCCCTGGCGACCAGCCAGGACGGCGGAGCCACCTGGTCCGAACTCTCCTTCGACCCGACCCTCATCGAGCCGATCTGCCAAGCCAGCCTCATACGCCACGTCGGACACGGCGCCGCCGAGTCACCCTCCCGGCTCCTCTTCTCGAATCCGGCCAGCAAGACAGACCGAGTCGACCTGACAGTGCGGCTCAGCTACGACTCGGGAAAAACCTGGCCCGTCTCAAGACTCCTGAACCCCGGCCGCTCGGCCTACTCCAACCTGGCAATCCTCCCGGACGGATCGATCGGCTGTCTCTACGAACGTGGAAAGTCGATACCGTACGAGACCATCACCTTCGCCCGGTTCACCATGGATTGGTTGATGGGGGGAGGGTGAGGTGTTTGGCTGCGTTTGATGCTAGGAAGCAAGCGGGGGACGGGTAGAAGGATAGCTAGGCACTCACTTTTCCTGCAATACGAAGTGATCGGTCGCGGGAACACTCCGGTCCGCCTGATTCGGAGCAACGGGTTCGTGGAGCGGTTCCAACATATGCCGCTGGAGGAGCAGTCGCGCATCCAGGGCCATGAGAAGTTCTATGAGACCCTGAAAGAGAAGCAAAAGGGCTTAAAGGACTACCTTTTCCGCTACAGTGCCCCAAACCGCCTCGTCAAGACCTCAACTCTAGGAGTATACGCCTACTCAGTCCATCCGGGATATACTGTGCAAGGGTTTCAAGGGAGAAACTAGACTTCTGAGTAGGCTACCATCCCTGCCAGGCGGGCTATGAGGTGATTGCTGTCATTGCACATGCTAAATACCCGACATTAACACCAAATGTGGCAGGAAGGTTTTCTGGTTTTTGGGGTCGTGATTCAGGTATGTAGCTGGGTGGCTATTCATCTACCAAAAATCAAGGGAATCGGATATTGAAAACACTCCCACAAATCAGTGCGGTTTCGGAACAACTGCCTATTATCAGTCAAAATCGCCTTGGGGTTGAGATCATATGCGGTGCGGCAGGTAGTGGCAAAACATCGACTGCACTCCTGAGGCTCAAGTCGCTGTTTTTTATGTTTGCAGCTCGGCGAAAACGCCAAGGTGACCCTGAGCCTATACGAGCACTAGTATTGACCTTCAATCGGACACTCGCAGGATACGTTCGGGCGCTCGCCGAACAACAAGTTTCAGAAAATATGCACATCGACCTTGAGATTGAAACTTTCGGCCGATGGGCCATGTCACACCTTGATATTCCCGAGGTCCAAGACAACTTAGCGAGGGTCCACTTGAGAAATGCCGCGCAACGGATAAGTGAACTTACCCCTGACTATGTCGTCAATGAGGTCGAGTATCTAACAGGGAGATTCGCTCCCGAAGACATCGAAGACTACATCACTGTGGAACGGACTGGTCGAGGGACCCGTCCACGGATAGGACGAGAGTTACGCCGGCGAATTCTCTCCGAGGTTGTTGAGCCGTACCAAGCATGGCTGGACAATCAACAAGCATTAGACTGGAACATGGTTTCCATCGAAATGATGCGTGCCGAAAATCCTATTGAATACGACGTTGTGGTCGTCGATGAAAGCCAAGATTTTTCTGCAAATCAACTGAGGGCTATTCGTCATCATCTCGCAGCCGAACACGCAATTACATTTGTTATTGATACAGTCCAACGTATTTACGCTCGAGGATTTACCTGGGCGGAGGCAGGGTACTTAGTACGGCGGGAGCGCTCACATATGCTGCGGACGAATCATCGAAATACTCGAGAGATAGCTACCTTTGCTGCTGGAATTCTAGATGGAATAAGCGTCGAAGGAGACGGAGCTCTGCCAAATTTACACGCCGCTCAAAGGCAGGGGCAACTGCCGATTGTGCTCCATGGGCTATACAATAAACAAGCTGAATGGGCTATAAACTATATTATCGATAAGGTCGATCTGGGGCGAGAATCGGTCGCCTTTTTGAAACCGAAGGGTGGAAAATGGTTCTCAGAAATTGAGCGCCGTTTGAAGATCCATAACATTCCTTACGTGGGCATTACACGTAAATCAGAGTGGCCAGACGGGCCGGAGAACGTAGCACTTTCTACGTTTAATTCTGCAAAGGGCCTCGAATTTGACTATGTATTCATTCTTGGCCTCAACGATAAAAATACGCCCCATGATGACGTGGAAGTTGACGACAGAGTGTTTGTGCTTCGCCGTCTCCTTGCCGTTGCCGTTGCCCGAGCAAGAAAGGAAGTTGTCATAGGTTACAAGCCAGGAGAGGAATCCAGACTTGTGAGCTATTTTGTGGACGGTACATTTCGTGAGATAGGGGTTTGAGCTTACAAGAAATTATCCGTCAGCGAGGGATTGAGAGCGCGTTGCACTTTACAACCAATCGAGGGTTGGTAGGTACGCTTGCTGTCAAAGCACTATTGTCACGTTGCAGGCTTCAAAGTGAAAATTTATTGGAGCATGTCTTGCATGTTAATGCTGCAAGGCGTCCGGAAGCCGCAGCCGATTTTGACAAAAGCGCGAATTGGCTAGATTATGTAAATCTGTCTATTTCTGAGATCAATACGCGGTTTCTAGGGGTATCCAAACGCTGGCACAATAATGCCGATGTATGGTGGTGCATTCTAGAGTTTGGCTCCACCATTATGACTCATGACGACGTGCTCTTCGCAACGACCAACAATTCCTACCAGCTGTGTAAGCGTGGTGTTGGAGCGCACGGATTACAAGCACTTTTTGCACCAGTCGTACATCGCAAAGAACGGTGGTCTGTGATGCGCCTAGGTAGACCAACCCATTTGCCAACCTGCGAACAGGCTGAAGTTCTTTATCCTAATTCACTGGATACGAAGTATCTCAAGTGTATTTATGTAGAGGAAAACGATCATCACGACGTGGTAGGTGGGTGGCTCCAAGAGTTTGGCTTGGACGACGTCGATGTGATTGTGTCAAGTGCAAAATTCAAAGGACGCCCAAATTGAATCTCGAAAACCAATCTTCAACATGGGAATCAACACCGCATGTTGCGCGGGAACGGGCTGTTGTCCAATCTGCACTTTGGGCGGCAACTGGCGATGCATTAGGTTGGATCACCGAGTTGTCGCACGGGCTCAGGGGTGTAGTTCGACGAACAGGGGTTAGTAGAATAACTAAACCTGTAGCGTGGAAACGCATCATCGGTGGTCGAGGTGGCCCAAGGGTGAATCTGTTGGCTGGAACATATTCCGACGACACTCAAATAAGGCTTGCCGTCGCAAGGTCGATTCGCGGAGACGGATCATTCGATGTAGAGGCATTTGCGAAGGTAGAATTGACGGTGTGGCCAACATACGCTCTGGGTGCCGGCCTGGGAACCAAAACTGCAGCAGTTAGCTTGTCACGACGTAGCGTGAATTGGTATTCCAATTTCTACAATCGCGGCGGAAAGAAGTATACAGATAGTGGTGGTAACGGGGCTGCCATGAGAATTCAGCCACATGTTTGGTCCTCGTCGAGCGGCGGTGATTCCTTGATTGTGGACGTCCTAAGGGATGCTATTGTCACTCACGGCCATCCGCATGGATTCTGTGGAGCTATTTTTCATGCTCTCTGCTTGGAAGATGCATTTAGGAAACGTGAATTGCCGAGACCCGAAGAATGGGCAGTTTACATTGATCGGTTCTTGGACCTGCCTCGCCTGGTTGCAGAAGAACCTCAGCTAGCCGCTTTTTGGAAGCCGGCGTGGGAAACTAGTGCAGGGGTGTCATTAAGTCGTGCAGTTACAAAGATCAGGGATGATGGTCTACGGGATCTTGAGTTTGTCACAGAGTTGAAAGACTCTTCACCCGTAGAAGGCTACAAGCAGATAGTTAGGCAATTGGGATGCTTGAAGCCACAGTTCCGGGGATCTGGATTGAAAACCGCACTCGCAGCAATTGTACTCGCGTATCTTTTTCGTAATTTTGAAGTAGAAGACGCTTTACAAACTGCGGTTAATGAACTTGAGAGTGATACCGACACTATTGCCACTATGGGAGGCGCACTACTGGGCGTGATTTCGAGGCGGGAGCCCGATTGGCCCTTGCAGGACCATAGTTATATTGTCAGTGAGGCAAAGAGGCTAGCTGCCATTTCTCGCGGCCAACATCAAGACAGTTTCACATACCCTGATCTTGGAAACTGGGATCCACCTGCTAGGCAGAATTCTTCAATAGGATGGTTTAACGGTAAGCTCGCGATTGCCGGGCTAGGACCCCTAACCTCAGTAGGTACGGAATACGCTTCACGTGATGCCGTTTGGCAGTGGTTTGAATTGCCTTTTGGCCAGACGATTCTGGCCAAGCGCAAGTCAAACCTACAGGATAGAATTGTGTTTTCTCAACTTCCAGATCCTAGGCAGCGGGCGGAAACAAAAAGAGATGTGACAACTACACGTAGTGGCAATGAACCGCGACAGAAAGGATTGGCATTTCAGGATCGTCGTTCAGAAAAGCAAGCTGGGAAGTTAGGTAGAGATTCGCCTTCTCAGCGGTCCAATCAAATTCACCGGGGTACGGTTGATTCATGGACGGATGATGTGATTTCATCTGGTTTTGATGACTATACTCTTGGAAAGTCCCTGAACTACTGCATAGATCAAACACGGTCTGTCGACAGTGCAATTGGTTTCGCTGCAATAATCGCCAAGGCAAAACTCGCACGCCAACGTAAACGTCGATAAAGCCTTTTGTGACCTATCAATAAATCCTCTCCTTTGAAAAGGATCTATTGAGAGAGCTTCTTCGAGGTTTGTTGTTCAGCCTGTTGAGGCTTTCCGGACCGTACTCCATTGAGAAAAATGATCCGGGCAAGATGGGTGCGGTCGATTTATAGAAGCCCTTTCATCCCGCTTGACGAACACAGGCCAAAGTCACATCTGCAAGTCATCCAGAAACTCGGACGCGGGGGCGACTCCCGATATCATCAAATAGTCCCGAGCACGGGTGCAGGCGACATAAAGCAAGTGTCTCTCTGTGCTGTAGACATCCTCGAGGTCCGCGTCATCCGCGACGGTTTCGATCCGTTCCTGTAGTGGAATCACCTCGTCGTCACAAGCCATGACCGCAACAGCGCGGAACTCCAATCCTTTAGCTAGGTGCATGGTGCTGATTGATACGCAGTCGTTGTTCGTCTCCACGCCTTCATCCAGGACCTGGAACGAGAACCCGGCGTCGCGGACCGCCCGGCGCGCTCGGTCAAGTTCCTTCCCCGAGCGCACGAATATTGCCATTTCCTGAGTCCCCACACCGCTGTCTCGGCGTTCCCGCAACCATGCGGCAACAGCCGCACCTTCTTCTTGCTCGGTCTCGAACAGATGAATTGCCGGGCGTTCGCCACTGAAGGCTGAGACCGTCCCGCGCCGATCCTCTACGTTGCCATCGACATCGGCAAGTTCGGGACCGAGCAATCGATCTGCCTGCATCCGGATCTGATGGGAGGTTCGATAGTTGAGTTTGAGAGTCTGAGATCTTCCCCGAACATCGACCCCCAGCGCTTTCCAGGAAAACGGCGTTTGAAAGATCCGCTGCCCTAAGTCGCCTGCAAAAAAGAGGCCGTTTGGCCTGTGGGCACCCAATGCCGCCAGAAAACGCAGTTGGGCAACGCTGACGTCCTGTGCCTCGTCCACGATCACGAAGTCGAACGGTGGGTTCCGTCGATCCTTGAGAGTCGCCACCAGCAAGCTGAACAGTTCGGCCTGGGTGCGCAGACCACGGTCCCGAAGTTCAGCCTTGACCCGTGCAAAGAGGGACCAGAGCGTCATGCGCTGTTCTACAGGCAAGCGTGTCTTGCGGCCAAGCCGCTTTGCGTCTCGGTAGGCTTCCCAATGATCCAACTGCCAGGCGTCAACGACGTTGTCCCACTCGCTCAACAGGAATCGAGAGCTGAATTGGTGCGGTGTCTCTGCTTCTCCGGCAGTTCTCGTAAGTAGGTCCCGAACCATTTCGCGGTTGGCGATCCTTGGGCGGCCGAGCTGAGCACGAAAGAGCCGCTCGCCAACCCTGTCGATGGCGTCGACTTCCAGACGTTCTGCAAGCCGAGGCTCGTTGTAAATCAACCGCCGGAGTTTCGTCCGCAGAACATCAGCCAAAGTGTCTGAAATCGTGGTTAGCAGAACCCTGGCGTGCGGGTTGGCGCGCGTGAGAAACACGGCCCGGTGGATTGCCACGATGGTCTTTCCTGTGCCGGCGGCACCGGCCACGCGAAACGGGCCGCCGTAGTCGGTCTCCACGATTTGCCGTTGCGCGGGATGAAGAAAGACTGCCCACTTGTCCCAGGGATAGTCGAGGGCGCGCTCCAGTTCTTCCATATTGCTCATCAACCGGAAGCGGCGCTGTGCGTCAGGATGATCGAATGGATCGGCGGCTACCCCGTATTGCGCTGTGGATTCTGCTACTTTCCGGGACTCGGATATTTCAAAGGGAACGGCGGCCGAAACTTCCGGCTGAACGATTTGCGGCGTTACACCTACAGCCAACTCGAGCAGTGCCTCCCCTGCCTCGCTCGGCAGATGATCGGTCAGTTCCAGAAAATTGTCCTCATTGGCGTTGCGTACATCGTCCAACCATTCAGCCGGGACGCCGTAGCTCAGCAGATCGTTCTCGGAGATGCCTGAAAAGAGGGGTGGCTTGGGTGACACTTCCTGATCCGTTGCCGCACAACTGGGCACGGTGATTTCTTGAATCGTTTTTCGCAATTCAATCAGTTGGGCCGCGCCCGTTTTGGGGTGGGTTTCCAGTTTGCGCCGCTCAGCCCATTTATAGGCGCTGTCGTGGTGATCCACGTAACAGAGCATCAGGCTGTTCTGGTCTCGGTGCACAATCATTCGGACATCGCGGCTGACGCGGACGGACCAGAAATTGGGATCTTGGGATTTATCCAGCTTGTGGAATCGCAATCCGGGCCGAGCCGGATTCAATTGAAGATCGAAGGCAGTGGTCTTTGCCGCCTTCTGCTCGTTGCCAGTGAGCTTGGCGAGGCTGTCGATGAAGGTGTTGGCGATTCGGAATTGCACTTCATGCCTCGGGTGAGGCGAGGTGGAAGGTTACCCTGACGCGCTTGGCCCGGTCGTCGTGAACGATTTCGGGCTCGGTCCTATTGAACCCACGCATTGCCCTGCGCATCACGGGCCAGCCCCTGCCCCGCTACTCCAGGAAGCTCATGACCTGCATGTAGTTTGCCATCGACTCCTTCCTCGACCGCGGATGACCACCGGCTCGGACGCTTTCGACGCTCGGGGGAAAAATGGGGACGTTCTTGAATTAGTGAAATAACTCTCCCAGTTTGTTATTCCTGACTGACCAAAACGGCAAAGCAGATGCCTTCCCGAGCACTTCGGCACATTCGCAGGCACAGACACGGCGATGCGTCCTCAAAATGCGTCCGAATGGTTGCACCAAGCAGTTCCCACAACGGTATCCTGGACTTTTCCTTCCACTCTAGGCGTCGAGAGAAACACCAGACCGGGTAATTCCACTATTTCAACAACGTCCCCTATTGAACACTACGAGTCTGCGCCGCAAAATGTTAATCGCACGGAATGATGCAGGTCAGGGCAGACAGACTTTCCAATGATTTCCTCACGCGATCAGCCACAATGACCCGTTGCTTGATCTGACGGATTCAACGGGTGTTTTTATGTGGGGTGGGTACACGTACACCTTCGGTTGGAGCCGCCCGACGGGCGGGGTAGCGCACGTACTGCAGGTCCGACTCGGCCTGTTGTTCCCGTAGTTTCTGGAAGATTTTCTTGATGTCGTGGCCGCACTGGGCTGCAAGTGCGTCTCGTATTGCGCGAACCTCAGACACAATAGGGTCATTTCTCATCGTCGATGTCCTCCATTAATTCTTCAGGGGTGCAGATCACCGGAGATTCAAAACCAGCTAGCCGACAGACCGACTCGATCCGCGGCCTTGTCACCGCATTGGCGAGGTGGCGGAAGTTCCAAGTGACAAAATACTCGACGCCGTTGGCTGCGGCGATAGCAATGTGCGCGGCGTCTCGCATTGCGGTCTCGGGCACGGCCCTGGCCCTGATCAGTCGTTCGGCTAATTCCTGCGCTTCTGCAGTCGCGTCGAGCGACGAAAGTGAAGCGAGCAGGGTGAGCCGGGTGTGGACGGCGTCAGGGTCACCAGCGCCGGCCTCTTGGCGAACCAACTCGGAAATGACCAACTCGAACCTTTCCGCCGCGGTCGTCCACCAGTCTCGGGTACTCTGCTGATGTCCAGCAACAACTACGTCGCGCGCCGGGCGGGCCGTCAGGTAGCTGATAACGGTGGTTTCGATGTATACACGACGTTTCATCAAATATCCGCTCTCTCACACCCGAAAGACCTTCATCACTTCATCCCCGAGGTGGTTGATGACCTTGACGGCAATTCGGCCGGAATTGGGCTTGGGGAACGGCCGGGAGGTGTCGCTGTGGAGGGTTTCCCAGGCTTCCTGGTTGATTTCGGCCCTTAGGGTGGTCTTGAGGGATTTGTAGGGGTCATTGGCGCCGAGGAAGTAGGCGTGGCGGACGAAGAAGCTCTCCTGGTTGTAGTCGGTGTCGACGAACCAGCAGGCGATGCCGTCGGCGTTGTCGCTGCGGATCTCGCCGGTGTTTGGGTGAAAGACGTCCACGCCGTTGACCTTGACTTGGATTTGGTTGTCTTCCGCGTCGATGATGTCGATATCCGGTTCGCCAAAGATGACGAAGAGGTTGCCCTTGCCGGTGTTCTTGAGGTCGTCGGCCATGTGGAGGTCGGCGTTCATGCGGGCCTTGAGGATGGGAATGCGGCCCAGTTTGCTGAACTCAGAGGCGTGGGCGTCGTAGTTGAAGGCGCAGGCGATCAGGACGTCGAAGTCTGCGTCGGCGGCTTCTCGGGCGGCTTGCACGAGATCGGGTCGGGAAACAGTGCCGAATTCGGGGCCGATGAAGACGCCGGCGCGTCTCTGGGGGCCGGCATCGGCGTTGCCTTCGACGTAGGTTCCCTCGGCGCAGACGAGATCACCGGGCCAGGGTCTGAGAGACGAGAAGGCGATGCGGTCCTCCTTGTGGGCTTGCTGGACGCCGGAGGTCTTGAGATTGTCAAGTATCAACCCGGTGAAGTCCTGAGTGTCGCCGTAGCCGAGCCGGGCTTCCGCGACGTTTCTAGCTCGATCATCGGCCTGTTCAATGAGTTCGTCGTCCTCATTCACGCCCAGAAGGCGGTGGGGCGAAAGGCTTTCCACCGTAAAAGGTCCGGCAACGCGGACTTTTTTCTTGTCTTCGTAAGGCTTGTCGTAGAGGTATTCGTAGTCGGCCTTGGCGGCGATCGAGGCGTCGATTTCGCGCTGACGAGCGACTATCGCCTTCCAGAAAGCTTCATGCATAGGAAGCGCCGCCTCAGTCCATTCCTGGGGGATTCCTCGCGGAATTTCCCACTCTTCAAGTGTTTTGGTCCGACCAATAGCCACCGACAACCGGTTGCGGAGCGGTGCCAACCGCTCCTCATGCTTCTCACAGATCACGTCGATTTCGGTATTGTTGGCGATGGACTTGAGAGTGATGTGAGGGACGCGTTCGTACACGAAACCGTGACGAATGTCGCTGTAGGTAGGAGCTTCCGAAGGAACCTTCTGAACAAGCTCGCCTTCCTTGATTTGTCCGTCGCGGCTGTCGGCGAGAAGGTAGTAGGGGAAGCGGGAGCCCATGACGCGGGAGCGGGCCAACGCCAAAGCGACCCTGGAAGTGTCAATGGTGATCCAGCGGCGTCCCCATTGCTCGGCGACGTACGCGGTGGTACCAGAGCCACAGGTAGGATCGAGGACGAGGTCGCCGGGGTCGGTAGCCAACAGCAAGCACCTGCTGACTATTTTTGCATTCGTTTGGACGACATAGATCATGTCCTGAACGTTACCCGCAGTGTCATCCCACATGTTCGTAAACTCAATCACAGGTGAATCCTCAACGACAAAAAACTTAAAGCCAAGGCCCTCCTTGTCAGTGACGGAAATGCGCCCGGCGTACTTCAGCCTCTGGAACTGCTCCGGATTGCCTCGCCAACGACGGCCTTTGCGCGGCCAGTAACTATTTCCGTTCATCTCAACGGCAAAGTGTTCCCCCGTCCCTTCTAGATCCTGAATTCTGAATACTCGTGTTCCTTCGGGCACGAGCCATGGAGCCCGTTTCTCGTCAGTTGTCAGCGGTCTAGTTATGCCGTCAGGAAGTTCTCCCCATAAGGCGAGCTTCTTAGGATCCTCTGTAGAACCTTCATTGACCTCGCGGGATCTATACAGTTTGCGGACCTTGCAGGCATCAACGTCCTTTGCGTACCAGAGAATGTAGTTGAATGCGTTCTTAATTGTCTTACTGCTTGGAGCGCCCTTTTTCCAGACAATCGTCGCAACTGCGTTTTGTGGGCCAAAGACCTCGTCGACCAGTATCCTCAAGAGATGCACATTTTCGTCACTGATCTGTACGAAGACCGACCCACTGTCCGCCAATAAGTCTCGCGCCACTGTCAATCGATCCCGCAGATAAGTCAGATAGGAGTGAATCCCATCCCGCCAGATATCCCGGAATGCCTTCACCTGCTCCGGCTCGCGGGTGATATGCAGGACATTGCCGTCCTTGACATCGCGGCTGGTGGTAGACCACTGGAAGTTGGAGTTGAACTTGATGCCATACGGTGGGTCGATATACATACATTGCACCTTGCCGCGCAGCCCCTCCCGCTCCGCCAGTGACGCCATCACCTGCAGGCTGTCCCCGAGGATCATCCGGTTCGACCAGTTGGCGTCGTGCTGGTAGAACTCGGTGGCGGCCGCTTCGCTGGGCAGACCGTTGAAGTCGGCGAACAGGTCGGCCTGTAAGGGGGATCTGCCGTCTTCCTTCTTCCTCTCTTTGCTTCGCTGCCGTAGGTCGTCGATCAGCACCTTCGGATGCACCTTTTCCTGAATGAATAGCGGCGGCGCCTGCACCACCAGATCCGACCAGTCCTGGTGGTCCTTGCCGCGCCAGACTAGCTGCGGGTCGAGGTCCCGGTTGCGGCGCTGATAGGCGACCTGGATGGGATTGCGGTCGTCCTCCGCCATCACCGCCTGGTACTCGGCCGTGGGAATGTTGGTGCGCTTGACCTTGCCGTGGGTGAGGGTCGCCACGACTTTGGGCTTCCTGGGCCTTGATGTTTTCGCCATCGGTCAGCTCATGTCCTGAACGGGTTTGCGATGGTCACTCCGTCAATTTGCTGTCCGTGCTGCAGGTCTTCGCTGTAGAGGGTTTTACAGCCCGCTTCGAGCGCGGCGGCAACGATCAGGCTGTCGTAGAAGCTAAACTGATAACGCGACTGGATGTCCAGGGATGATCGATAGAGGCGAAGACTCGGCTGAACCCGCAACAAGGGCGCGAGCACAGATTGCAGGTACTTTTCCATCTCATTCCTGTTCAGCTTAATTTCCGCCTTACGAATCGCCGTGTTGAGACATTCCTGGACGACCTGAGAACTGATACAGGCAGTTCCGCTCGCTATCCCATGCCGGATCAAATGTTCTGCAATCGCGGCCTTGCGGGTGTCAAGTCGCTCAAGCTGATACACGAAGACGTTAGTGTCAATGAAATTTTCAACGCTCATTCATTTCATCTCGCGTCAACTTGCGTCCAACGCGCAACTTGCCTTGCAACTCACGCATGACTCTCATGGCCTCGGCAGCCTGCCGTTCACGCCCAATTATCGCTCTTTCGATCATCTGGTCGAACGCCCGTTCCACTATGGCCTCGAAGTCCGACTGCATCTCGTAAACGTCCGTAAGTTCGGCAAAGGCCCAGCGGCCGTAGCGGCCATGACGGTTCACCCCGGGCACCCAGTAGGTGTCCATGGTGGCCTTCTTCTCCTTGGCATCCTCCCTTCGATAGCCCTTGATCTCGACGACGAGGTGCAGGAGATCGTCTTGACCACGGCCGTCGTCGACCAGAACGATGAAGTCCGGGAGATAGGTCCGGGTTTCGGAGCCGTAGCGGTAGGGAACCTCCAGGCCCAGATTGTGGTTCTTGACGTATGCCCTGACGCGAGGGTGGGATTCGGCCACGCGGCAGAATTCAGCTTCCCAGTCGCTATCGAGAACGACCCAGTTGACGTGGCAGCGGCGGGCATCGGTCTCCCATCGGCTGGTCCTGGTCGTATTGAAATTCACGTGGGCTGTCGAGCCGAACGGGTTGTAGGGATCCAGCACCGCCTTGACCGGCCGGCTCTCGATTTCCGCTTGAGTTATGGCGTCCGTGATGCGCCCGCAGGCCATGTCGGCCAGTTCCTGGTACATGAGCTGGGCAGGGTAGGTGCCGCCTTTGCAGACGAGGCAGCTTTCGAGCCATTGCCTGGTGATACGCTTGAGCTGCCCGAAAAGATAGAGCCTGGGTTCTTCACCCGGGTCGCGCCACTTGGTGTCGAGCAGCCGGTGGGTGAGATGGAAGAGCAGGGTCGAGGGGCGCAGGTCGTTTGTGTGAACCAAGTTGAGATCGACACCCTCACCGATGATCCCCTGGTTCCTGGTGATCGACGGACCAACCAGGTCCGGCGTGAGGTGCAACACCGAGTCAGGAATGAAGTGGGCCTTGAGCCGCTCCTGGGGCAACTCCACCCGGTATCCGGCCACTCGCGGGAAGCGGACTTCCAGTGGGTCCCGTTCGGGCCGCACGGCCTTTACCTGAACAGTCTCTCGCGGCGGCACTGGCTCTACCACAACAGGCTTGGCCGTGAAGTCGAAGGGGATGCCCAGGACATCGGCGTACTCGACGTTGAACTTGCCGCAATCATTGAGGTCGTAGGATTGGCGGCGCAAAGCCCGGCCAACCACCTGTTCGCATAGCAACTGGGTGCCGAAGGCGCGCACGCCCAGCACGTGGCTGACGGTGTTGGCATCCCATCCTTCGGTTAGCATCGACACCGACACCACGCAGCGGATCGAATCTCCCAGCCGGCCGGGTTTGCCCACGGTGTTCATGACCTCGCGGAGCAGGTCCTGGTCGCTGATTTTCTCGGCCTGGAGGCGGTCGCCGGTGCGCTCGATGATTTCCCTCCGAAAGCGGTCGATCTCATCGGCGGCCATCTTACGAAAGCCCCGGTCCAGCGCGTCGCCGGACTCCAGTTCCTCACTGTTTATCAGGAGGGTCCGAGGCCTCGGGTACGGGTTACCATGCTCGTCAAAGTTGCGAAATAGCTCCAGTCGCCCGTTTCGGAGTGAAGTGGAGCCGCCTTCGTTCTTGCGGTGAAAGCCGGAGATATAGTCGTAGACTAGTTTGGAGGTTGAAATGTTGTTGCAGACCACGATGAAGCAGGGCGGTACTTCAATGCCCGCTGTTTCCCAAAGGTCGAAGATCTTCCGGTAGTGGCCGTAGAGGGCTTCCAGGGCGGTTTGAAGCTCCACGGGCAGGCTGAGGGGATCGAGGGAATTGGCCTTGCCACTCCCCTTCCTCGGCATCCGGGTGCGGATGTGTTCCCACAGGTTGCGAAACTTGGGAGAGTCACCGCCGGGGATATTGTCGGCCACAGGCACCCGGGGCAATTTGACGATGCCGCATTCGATGGCGTCCATGAGCGAAAAGTCGTTCATGGTCCAGTGGAACAAGGTACCTTCGACATAGCCCGAACCGCGCAGAAAGAAGGGCGTCGCCGAAAGATCTATCACGCGGTTGATGCCCAGTTTCCTGCCGACGATTTCCAGTCCCGATATCCACAATCGGGCGGCTTCCCTGTTTTTTTCGGCTTCCTTGCGGTCATCTCCCTTGAGCGTGCCTTCCTCCTTCTCGCCCGGCTTTTCGCGATAGCAGTGGTGTGCCTCATCGTTGAGAACCAGGACTTTCTTGACTCCCATGAGCTCGGGCATGACCCGCTGGAGCATCTGCCCCTCGGTTTCCAGGGTTTTCAGCGATTCGCCCCGCCCCTGAAGCAGGGACCGGCCGCCCTTGGACAGTGGCAGGCGCTCACGTCGCTTGAAAGCGTGATAGTTGGTGATGACAATCTTCGCCTTTTCCAGATCGGGGAGCATGTCGCTCGGAACCAGCTCACGGCTTTGGTAATAGCTGTCCGGATCGTTGGGCTGCAGCACGCGCAGGCGGTCCTTGATGGTGATCCCCGGGGTGACCACCAGAAAGCCGCGGGTGAACCTGGGACTCTGGGGGCGGCGGACCGCATTGATGGTCTGCCAGGCAATCAACATGGCCATGACGGTGGTTTTGCCTGCTCCGGTCGCCAACTTGAGAGCCAACCGAGAAAGGCCCGGATTGGCTTCATTATTGGTATTGGCAAGATGTTCGAGAAACCGCTTGCCTCTGGGACCGGCCTGCGGCGCCACTTCAGTGAGCCAAACGGCGGTCTCCAGGGCTTCAACCTGGCAAAAGAAAGGGCGAATACCGGTGAATCGGTGGTGCCGCCAGTGACGGACCAGACGGGCTGTCTCCGGGGTGACTTGCCATTGATTCGGGTCTGGGAGTTTCCGCCACTGATCGACTTGTTGACGAACTGCATTGATAATTGCGGTGTGCTCGTACTGCTGTTTCTCGGTCGATAGACCCTTCCCCTCATCGAATATCAATTTGGCTTGTGTCTTGGCCGCCTTTTGCTTTTTTGGCTTTGGGATTGGTGTGATGAAATCGGCCGGTCGGCGGCTGTCGATGATCCTCTGAGTCGGCTGGCCGGTTTTATCCAGCTCCCAGTGTCGTTTGGGGTACTCGTAAGGCGAGTTGAGGACGGGTTGTTCGAAGAATGGGTTCGTCAATGGCCGCGCTGCTCCTCTTTGTTGAGTACTGCCGCTTGGTCCAAGGTAGTTGTTACTGGTACTGCGGTATTAATTTAGCGCAAACGTTGCTCTGATATCTTCCAGATGTTTCATGAGGCAGTCAATCTGCTTTGCTGGCTATGTTGGATGGTACGCGGCTGGAGTGATGGTTAGTGGATCTCTGGTTCCAAAAAAGGCGCGGTCTCCGGAGATCCGGTTGCGGTTCAGTCGGGCATGGTGTGGGTGACCAGGAGAGCCGCCAGGAGGCCTAGAGCGGTCGCGATGCCCGCCATGTGATGGTCGCGGCGGTAGGCCTTGGGAAAGATCTCGGTGGCGAGCGATGCGATGACCGCGCCTCCCGCGAAGACATGCATCAGCGCGAGATACTCTTCCGGCGCACCGTGAAACAGCAGGTTTCCGGCTACCGTAGCCACGACCAGGACCAGTGCCGTGCCGAACCATAGCGCCAGGATGCGGCCGCGCCGCCAGCCCATTGCGCGCATCCCCTTGGCGCCGCTGGCGCCTTCGGGCAAGTTGGAGAGAAAGATAGCGGTGGCGAGGCCTGCGACCTCCCAAGCGCCGGCGCCGATCAGCATCACTCCCAGTGCGACGTTCTCCGGCACCCCGTCGAGGGTGACTGCGGCCAGAAGGCCGACGCCGCCCTCATCCCCCCAGCGTTCGTCGATGAGATAGTCGATGAGGGCGAAAGTTCCCGCCCCGATCAACAGCGCCAATCCCGTCGCGGTCAGGCTAATGAATTCGCGAGCGGGCACGATCAGCTCGAGCACCGCGGAGAACATCAGTGCGCCGCCGCCCGCGGCCAGGACAAACCCCTCGGTACGGTCGCCGAAGCGACCGTACAGTCCCCACAGTGCGCCCAGAACAAGCGCCAGGGAGACGGCAGCGGCGACGGCAAGCAGAGTCACGGAATGCGGCCCCAATGATGGGATGGATGCGGGTATCGGAAAGGTGGGAGCAGTCCAGCTACTCCCCAACCTTCTTCCCCTTCGGCAACGGTTTCCAGCGCACGGCCTGCAGGGTGTAGCGGCGGCCGGTGGGGCGGCCCACACGGCTGAGCTGGCCGTCGCCGGCCAGGGTGACGATGGTGCCATCCTTCAGCACCACCGAGCCGGAGTAGCCGTGGCCCCGGGTGAGCTTGTAGAGCTCGGGTTCCCAGGTTTGGCCCTCATCCCAACTGACCCGGGCCAGCATGGCGCCCCCGTCGGCGTAGGGGTAGCGGTTCTCGAAGGTGGCCACCACGCCGCCTCCCGGCAGAGCGACCAGGTCTCCGTGAGCCTGGCCGTACATGCGGGTGAGGGGGCGATGGCTGTGCCAGGTGCGTCCCCCATCGTCCGAGTTGGCCAACTGCACCGTCTTGCTGTCGTGTTTCCCGCTTTCGTTGCGAAAGGCTGCCAACATCCGCCGGCCGCCCAGGTGCAGGAAGCCGGTTTCGGCGACCCGGGGTACGACGGAGTCCAGCTTCCAGGTCTTTCCGTTGTCGGTGCTGCGGAAGATAACCATGCCGCCTTCGCGCTTGACACTCGGGTCCAGCGATCCTCCGTATCCATCCAGATTGGCCAGCAGCTCACCTCCGCCCAGGCTGACGATGTGATTGCCGTCGCCCCCGGCTTTCTTGAAGGCATGTTTCAGGGGATCGCTGGCTTGCCAGGTCCGGCCGCCGTCGCTGGATCGGGAGATGACCTCCGGGTAGGTGGGGTTCTCCGACTCGGGGTCGATGGGGAGCAGTCCCCGGTGAGCGTGGGCCAGAAAGATGTATTCGTCGTTGCCTCCGAAGGCGGCGGTGCTGACCGGTTGTCCCTCCCGGGCGCCGGCAAGGTTGTCCAGCTTCCTTCCCTGCCAGCTTCGGCCTGCGTCGGTGGAACGGTAGAGGTAGCGGCCGAAGGCGGCGTGGATGGTACCGTCGCCGGTCCGGCTGACTCGCCCCGTCAGCTTCCAGGGCGAGTTGGGAACCGGCAGTCGCAGCCGCTGGGCGGGCAGCGTTCCCAGCTTGCGATAGACGGCTCGCATGGCTCCCAGGGTGGTCAGGGGCGAATCCAGCGCCCACTTGCCGGCCGGCTGCCAATAGGGATCGGCCTCCAGCACCTCGATCGGATAGTCGAGCGACGGGTCCTCACGGCTCTCGAAGATTTGAGCCTGGACGGGGGAGGCGGCAACGGTGAAGACCAGTGCGCCAAGGAGAATAGCAAGGGTTATTTGGTGTCTCATGGGCGAACATTTTTCAGAATGTGGCGATATTGTCAAGTGAGGGAGTGGGGAAGGGGAGGCAGAGCCAGGGTGTGGCCCCGCTTTACCCCCCGCCGCGTCAGCCTTCGCTTGGCGGCTCGGCTTCGGTGATCCCCCCGGGAGCGCGGGCGTCCCTCCCGCCCAAAGCCTGGCACAGCCTCGGCCATCTTTGCCCATTGCGATCAACCGGGAACGGCACCCTGGCTTTCCGTCGGCCTGGCGGTTGCCGACCAGGCCGACCTGGTGGCTGGCTGAAGCATCGCAGGGAACCAGCGGAGGCCAAGGACATAAGGATGCGGGCGGGACGCCCGCGCTCCCGGGGGGCTTAGAACCGGAACACGGCCAGCACGGGGAGGTGGTCGCTAGCGGCGATGCTTTCGGGGTCGTTGGGGTCGAGGGCGGCCGCTCCGCGAGCCACGATTTCGATGGACTCCAGGCGGTCGGCGATGTCGGGCGTGCAGAAGATGTAGTCGATGCCGCCCCGGGTGCGGTCTCCCTTGAGGCTGGTGGCGGTATGGGGCAGGCCCAGGTGGACGAATCCATCCACCAGGCCCATCTCGTGGAATCGCTTGTAGAGGCCGTGGGTCCGCTGAATGTTCCAGTCGCCCATCCAGATCATGGGACGTTTCAGGGCTCGGTCCAGGCGGCAGACTTCCTCGATGAGGTCCATCTCGGCGTCCGGCGCCGGATCGTAGTGTCCACCGTAGATCAGGATCTCCTGTCCTCCCGGCAGGCGAACCAGTGAACGCCCCAGAAACCGCTTCACGACCACTTGGCCCTCCATCTCCAGGAAGGTCAGATTCAGGTTGTCCAGCAGCGGGTATCGACTCAGGGTGGCGCCGGCGCAGTGCTTGTGGTGGGAGGCCGGGAAGAAGCTGGCCAGGTATCCCAGTCGTTCGATCAGCCGGAGCTGCAGGGGCTTGTCATAGTCACATTCCTGCAGGGATGCCAGGTGGGCGTCCAGCATCCCCAGGGTCCTGAGCTGGATATCCAGCTTTTCTTGGGGGTCGCTCTTCCAGCGCGCCGTTCCAAGGTCCTCCGGGTAGCCTCTGAAGTTGTGAATGTTGAAGGTCAACACCCGAAGCCGGAGCCCGGTGTCGCGGGCCTCGACCGGCGGTGGCGGCAGGGTGGCGTTGTGGGCCTGCAGGGCTTCCAGGGTCTTGATGACAGTGCCGCTCATGCTGAGCCACTTCCGCTCGCTTTCCGTCTGGTCGGTTCCGGCCGCAATGGCCGACAGGGCGATCAGGAGGACGAGCAGCAGAGCCAATGCTTTGTTGTTCATGGGATCAAGACTCCGGAGCGCAATCGATGGCCCTGCCCCCTAACGTCGCTGGGGGGTGGGGAGGGGTTGGTCAAGCCCTGATGGAGTACGGCGAGCGTTTTTCGTGAAACCGGGCCAGCTTCAGGTAAAAGACAAGCAGCAGTGCGGAATACGTCAAGGGGTACAGAACCAGTATAAACAGCGTGCCGGCCAGATCCATACGCGGCGGGGTCAGGAACAAGATGGCCACAAGCGCTATCGGCACAGCGGCCAGCAGCATGGCCATCGTCATGATAGCCACAGCCCTGTTGGGTGTGATGCGGAGCACCTGTCGGCATCGGGGACATGCGATCTCGGCCTTTTCCAGGGAGCCCAAATTGAATCCCTTCCGGACCACTTGGCGAGGCAATTCATCTTGGCATTTCGGACAGTTGGGTGCCATAAGTCCTCCCAGGGTTCAAGTCTTGGCCGCATCGGTGAGACTATCTGGTCCGCTCCCAGCGGCTGGCGTCGATGCCGGGTCCCTCATTGGCCATGTTGGGAGGTTTGTTCCCCCCTTCGAAGTGCCAGATGCGGGTGTTTGGGTCGCCCATGAGTTCCCGCACGTCGGAGGGCACCTTGGCCAGCTCCTCCGGGTCCCACGGCTTGATCTTGTCGCTGGGTCCGGCCCATGAGGGGCGGTAGGCGAGGCCCAGCATCTCGCGGGCGTAGGTGCCGATGTTGGGGTAGTTCCCGTGAAAGACGTTCTGGTTGATCAACACTGCCGAGCCCGCCCGGCAGGTGACCATGGCCTGCTCGGGATGCGCGTCATAGCGCAGGTAGGGATTGCCGTCATGGTGAAAACTCAGATGGGAGCGCGGCACCACCTTGAAGGCCGACACCTCGGGAGTGAGGTCCTGCAGGTAGTAGAGCACTCGAATCAGGCGGGGGCAGCTCTGCTCGTAGCCAAAAATCTCCGACCCCCAGGGCTGCCCGTCGCAGTGCAGGCTGATTCCGGGATGGCCGGGCTCGGAGCGGGAGTAGTCATAGCTCATGAAGATCAGCTCGGGGCCGCACAGCGCCTTGAGGAAGTCAATGAGCGGCGGATGGGCGATCAGCTCGGTGATAGCTCCGCCCCGGAACTGGATATCCTGGCATCCCCTCTGATAAACGCTGTAGTCGACGTGGAAGGTCTCGAACTTGCCGGTCTCGGCCTGAAGGCGCCGGATGTGGTCGGGGTCCAGCAGGTCGGGGAGGACCAGGTAGCCCTCCACCTCCAGGTGTTCTATGCGTTTCCCCAGGGTCATTCCGGCCCAATCAGTCTCGACGATGCGGTCTTTGCGATCATTTTGTTTGAGCACGTCTCTCAGTTCTCCCGTAGCAATCGAAGAGGTGCGGCAGGCCCGCACCGCGGGCCGCCTGCAGGTCAGCCACAGTTTACCAGATGGTGTTCGTCCGGCAGACTTTCGGTGACTTTTTCAGGGGAGTTTTGAGGGCAGGGATTGGGGTGGGCTGTGGGGTGGCTGTAATCGAACATCGGGGACGATTGCTGTCGCTGCCTTCGCGGCTCAGCACAAGCGCATACTCTATCCACTGTTGCGAGTCGGCGGCAAGGCCAGCCCGCGCCAGGTTTACACCCACTGCTAAGTGCTGCCGCGGCTTCGCCGTTCGTCTCGAACCCCCGGACTGACGCCCGGGGTATCATTCCGCTATTGAGGGGGGAGTCGGCGCGAAAGCCAAGCCCGGATTCCCATCGCACCACGCCCCGGGCGAATCGCACCGCCGTGGTATGATGCCGCCTTCGGGAGCAACGAGGAGGGGCAACAATGGAAACACCGTTGGAGGGGATCAACCGCCGTCAATTCCTGAGCAGCACTGCGGTTATGGCAACCACACCCGCCTGGGTCGGAGCCGCAACGGCGGCTGCCGGCCAGGAGTCGGGGAAGCCGGCAAGCCTGGTGGAGGTTATGGCAGAGCTGGCGCCCCAGGGAGTTTCCCTGAAACCGGGTCCCGGGTTCGCCATGGAGCGGAACGGAGAGATGCTGGACTGGAATCTCGAGTCCCTCGAGTCGGAGTCCGCCGATCTCTGGAAGTTTCGCTACCGCTCCCAGGACGGGCTCGAGGCTGCCGGAAGCCTGCGGTTGGACCGGACCCTGCGAGCGGCCGAATACCGGGTGAAGCTGACCAACACCTCCGACGGGCGTTCCCAGCCCCTGACCCGCCTCTATTCTCTCTTTCTACGGCTGGGCGGAGTCACCGATCCCCGGATCATGGCCTGTTCCGGGGCCGGCAGCGCCTCCTATTTTCCCCACGCCCGCGAGTTCCCTTCGGATGCCTTTCGCCCCCGCTGGATCGAACCCTTCCACTACCGTCCGGTGGAGTTCGCCAGCCACCGGAACCTGAGCGGGTGCCCCACCGGCTCCTGCGAGGTAGCGGTTCCCGTCAAGCAGCGGGGCTTCGGTGAACGCTGGACCGGGTCCTCTTCCCAGGATCTTCCCCTGTTCATGGTCAGCCAGGGCCCCGATTCGGACCAGCCCGGGCTCTTCTTCGGCATTGAATGGTCCACCTTCTGGCAGGCCCGCGTCGCCTATGACGGATCACCCTCCGACGTGAAAATCGAGGTCGGTCCCTTGATCAAGGACCTGGTTCTGGATCCGGGGGAGAGCCTGGACCTTCCGGTGGTCCACCTGGGCTTCTTCGAGATGGGCTTCGAGTCGGGCACCAACGGCTTGCGCCGCTACATTCACCAGCGCCTGACGCCCCACTACCGTGGAAAACCCATGGTGCCGCACGTGGCCTACACGCTCTGGCCCGGCATCAGCGTGACCTACACCGAGGAGGAGCTCCGCCGCCAGGTGGATGCGGCGGCCGAGGCCGGGGTGGAGATGTTCTGCGTGGACGCCGACTGGTACAAGGGAGGGCATTCCCGGGGCAGGGGCAACTGGGAGGTGGATCCCGAGAAGTTTCCCCGGGGGTTGGAGCCCTTTGCCGACTATGTCCGCTCCAAGGGGATGGGGATGGGACTCTACTTCGAGGCCGTAGCCTTTCCCTGGACCAGGCTGGCCCGGGAACATCCCGAGTTCTTCTACAAGCTTCCCGAGGGGTTCCACCCGCTCAAGTACAACTTCAGCTTGCCCGAGGCCTGCGACCACTGGATCGACCTTGTCGGCGGCTTCGTGGAGCGCTATGACCTGCGCTATATCCGGGCCGATTTCTATACCGATCCCATGCGGGGCGAGGAATCCTTTCACTGGGACCTGGTGGACTCCGACGGTAAAACCCGCTTCGCCCACGTGCGCGGGCTCTATCAGGTGTGGGAAACACTGACCAGCCGGCACCCCCGCCTGATGCTGGAGCTGAACGCCGGGGGCGGCAACGCCATTGATCTGGGCAGCCTGAGGCGTCACCACTGCGCCTGGGCCAACGACATGAGCGGGCATCCCCACTCCTGCCGCATGATCCAGCTCGGAGCCAATGCCTTCATCCCCGCCAATTACATGGGCCTGGCGGTGGGACCCGACCGGGAGGGCCGGGACCACGGTCTGGATGTCGGCTTTCCGGACCAGGCCTTTCTGAGCCGCATGACCGGGCAGATGCTTCTGCACGGCGGGCTGGCCGCCTGGCCGCCGGAAGTATTGCGGCGCGCCAAGCACTGGGTGGGGATTTACAAGAAGATCCGGCCGCTGCTGGTGAAGGACTTCTACCGGTTGCTGTCGGTGCCCAACAGCGAGGCCGATTGGGACGCTGCCCAGTTCTGCGACGGCTCCAACGAAGGAGCCGTTTTCGTCTTCCGTTACCTGGGGCGCCGCCCTCGCCAATCCGTTTTCCTGCAGTCCCTGGACGCCGGCCGCCGCTATCGCCTGCGGGACGAGGGCACCGGAGAAAGCCGGGTCCTGTCGGGGAGTGAGCTGATGCACGGCGGTCTCACGGTTCCGCTGGCTCCCAATTCGGCCAGGTTGTTCTCGTATCGGGCGGTGTGACTGGGGTGGGGCGGTGCGCGGTGGGTCGGTTGAGGGATGGATGCAGCCGCCGCGGCGGAACCGGATTCCTATCCTCCCGTGCCCCCCGGTAGCGCCGCGCCGGGTCCAGCCTCCATCCGGAAGTAATCGAACTCCATGGCTCGCATTCTCATTGCCGGTTGCGGCTACGTGGGGCAGGAATTGGGTCTGCGCCTGGTTCGCGAGGGGCACTTTGTTTGCGGCTTGCGGCGCGGTCCGAGTCGGCTGCCGCCGGGGCTGCGCGGGTTCAGCGCCGATCTCACCCGGCCGGAGACGCTGGGGGACCTGCCCGGGCCCTTCGATGTGGTGTTCTACACGGCCGGGGCCGATCGTCGCTCGGAAGCGGGCTATCGATCGGCCTACCTACAGGGGCTGGGGAACCTGATTGGGGCGCTGCAGGGGCAGAACCCTCCCGTGCGCAGGATATTCTTCACCTCCAGCACGGCGGTCTACGGCCAGTCCAGCGGCGAATGGATAGACGAGGATTCAGCGGCCGAGGCCCGCCACTTCCGGGGGCGGTTGCTCAGAGAGGCCGAACAGGTGTTGCTGGAAAGCCCGATCGCGGGCACCGTAGTTCGGGTCGGAGGGATCTATGGGCCGGGCCGGCAGCGGCTGATCGACAGCGTCCGGCGAGGGGAGGCCTGCTGTTTCGAAGGGCCGCCCCGCTATCTGAACCATGTCCATCGAGACGACTGCTCGGGAGCGCTGGCTCATTTGATGGGGGTCGACAACCCGCGGTCTCTCTACCTGCTGGTGGACCAGGAGCCGGCCGAACAGTGCGGGGTCCTGCGCTGGATCTCGCGGCGGTTGAGGGTTCCGGAGCCGTCCCGGGTGTCCCCGGAGCCAGGCAAGCCCGCCCGGGGCACCAAGCGGTGTCGCAACACCCGGTTGCTGGATTCGGGCTACGCCTTTCGATATCCGACCTTTAGGGAAGGGTATGAGGCGTTGATTGCCGGAGCGCCCCATTAAAAGATGTCGAAGCGTTCCTGGGGGAAGAGGGGGTCGCTCTTGATCACCAGGTCTTTCTTCAGGCTCGACTCCAACTCGTCGACGACCGAGGCCTCGGTGGTCTTGAGGGCCTTGGCTACCCTGGGGTGCACGCGGATCGTGATCTCCGGATCTTCGATGGCGCTGGCCATCTTCCGCGCTTCCCCTTGAATCTCGTAACAGACGGTTTGGGGAGATTTCACCATTCCCGACCCGCAGCATTCGGAACAGGGCTCGCACAACGCTTTCAGCAGCGATTGCTTCACCCGCTTGCGGGTAATGGCCACCAGGCCGAAGTCATTGAATTGAAGCACCTTCGAGGGTGACTTGTCCCGCCTCAGAGCCTGCTCCAGCGTCTGGGTCACCTTGAGCCGGTTCTTGCGGTCCTCCATGTCGATGAAGTCGCAAACGATGATGCCTCCCAGGTCGCGCAGCCGCAGTTGACGGGCAATCTCCTTGGCTGCCTCCATATTGGTCTTGGCAATGGTGTCTTCCAGCTTGTTCGACTTGCCCACGTACTTTCCGGTGTTCACGTCGATGGCCACCAGGGCCTCGGCCTGGTCGATGACGATATAGCCTCCCGATTTCAGCCAGACCTTGGAGCGCAGGGCCTTGTCCAGTTCCGCCTGGACCCCGAACTCCTCGAATATGGGTGTCTCCCGGGTGTAGAGCTTGACCTTCTTGACCAGGCTGGGCTGGAATCGGTGGATCAACTCCACGATGGAGGCGTAGGCCAACTCGTTATCCACCCGGATCGCGGAGAATTCGCGGTTGAACTGGTCCCTGAGAATCCGCTGCACCAGGTTCAATTCCCGGTGGATGATGGCGGGGGCGGACTTCTTGTCGGACTGGGTCTTGACCTCCGTCCAGAGGGCCCGAAGAAAACCGATGTCGGCCTTGAATTCGTCCTCTCCCTTGTACTCACCGGCCGTACGAACGATGAACCCGCCCGGCAGATCCCCACGGTTGTCCTGGATGATCCTCCTGAGTCGCTGGCGCTCGTCTCCGGAGCTGATCTTGCGGGAGACTCCGATGTGGTTGACCGTGGGCATGTAGACCAGGTAGCGACCGGGAATGGCTATGTGGGACGTAATCCGCGCTCCCTTGGTCCCCAGCGGCTCCTTGGCGATCTGGACCAGGATCTCCTGACCCTCCTTGAGGAGGTCGGCGATCATGGGTGCGGGGGAGGACGCCTCCCGACGCTGCCGATCCTCGCCGCGATTCTGGGAGCGGCGCCGGTCGGGTGACCGGCGGAAGAACCGTGGCGTGCTGGGACGACTGCGATACTGGGCGTTGGAGGCCCGAGGCCTGGAAGCGGGGCCGGAGGATGTCTTGGCTGCCCCGACCGTTTCGCTTTCAGGTTCGGCGGCCTCTCCTGTCGAGTTCGGATCCTCGGGCTGATTCGGGTCGGATGGGCCTTCGCCGGCGCTTGCGGACGGCCCGTCAGCTGGAGAATCCGGGCTTTCGGCGACCTCGGCCGGAGCCGGTTCCCGAGCCTGGTCCGTCTCGGTCGAGATTGCGTCCTGTTCCTCGGGGCTGTCCACCGCGGTCGAGGCTTCGGCTGCCGCCACCTGTTCCCCGGCGTCATCGTCGGTTGCGGCGGCAGCGGCGCCGGGTTCATCGGCGGCGACCTCCGCGGCCGGCTCGGCGACCTCGGGAGTCGGTTCTCCAGCGGAATCGGTCTCCTCGGCGGCGTCCGATTCCGGTGGCGCCTGCGCGTCCGTTTCCCAGGCAGCTTCAGCTTCCTCGCCCGGTTCCTCGGCCCCCGACTCTGCCTGAGCCGGGCCGGGAGGGGTCTCCTCGGTGGCTGCTTCGGGCTCTTCCGACAGTGTCACCGAGTCCGCGGCTGCCTCGGAAGAGGCTTCCGTTGTCGGCTCGGAGTCGCCGGTGGATGGTCCGGATTCGGCGGTTGTCTCCTCCACTTCGACTGTCACGGATTCGGCGGTCGGCTCTTCCGCTTGGGCGGTCGGTTCCTCCACTTCCGCGGTCCCGGCTTCGCCGTCGGCATGAACCTCCGCTTCAGTGTCCGGGCCCTTCGCTGCTTCAGGGGATGCTGCAGAGGCA
Source organism: Acidobacteriota bacterium (assembly GCA_028875575.1). NCBI lineage: Bacteria > Pseudomonadati > Acidobacteriota > Acidobacteriota bacterium. Next base: position 32,367 of record JAPPDF010000092.1, on the reverse strand, counting down.
TCTGCCTCAGCGCTCTCGGTGGCAGCTTGCCTGGAACGCCTTCTGCCCCTTCTACCCTTGAGGGGACGGGACTCGGGCTCGGTTGCAGGGGCCGGCTCTCCTGCCGCGGTAGGTTCGGGCTGGACCGTCGTTTCCTCTGCTGCGGACGGTTCGGACTGAGCGAGGGGCTCGGTTGTTGAGGCTGTCTCGGCTGTCGCAGCCGGTTCGGACTGAACGGTGTCCTGAGGCTCGCCTTCGGGTTCCACCGCCGGGGGCGGCTCGGAAACCGCCGCGTATTTGGCCAGTGTTTCGCCGGGAAGGACGGAAAGGGACTCGGGTGGGCCGGAAACCGAAGCTGGGGGTGGGGGCGGCGCGGGGCTTTCCGCCGCTGCGGCGCTGGGCTCTGAAGGAGCTGCCTCCTGGCGCTTCCCTCGCAAGCGGCCCCGCCTGGCCCTCCGGGGGCGCATGCGACGGTCCGGATGGCGGGCGCCACCGGAGTCTTCTCCGCCCGGTGCGGGTTGCCTGGCGGTTTCGGGACCTGGGGCCTGGTCCGGCTTGGCGACAGGCTCGTCGGCCGTGCCTGCAATCAGGTCATATTCGTCAGTGTCTTCGAAAAAATCGGAGACATAGAGAAAGGCATCGCGTTCCAGGCCGACGTTGACAAAAGCCGACTGCATTCCCGGAAGCACCTTGGTCACTCGACCCTTGCAGATGCTTCCTACGATTCCTTGGTCTCCTTCGCGCTCGATGTGGATTTCAACGACTTCGCCGCCCTCCAGGATGGCGGCCTTGGTTTCTTGTGACGAAGCGGAAACAATAAGCTCCTTCGACATGAGGTACTCCTCCTTGGTGAAACACTGAGGAGCTGTTCGGTGGGGCAGAGGGTGGGTTGTAGAGAGTCGAATGCCCGGGTTGGTGGGGCATACTCGACCCTAGATCGAGCGAGAGTCCTGTCGATCCCATCATGGATCTAATCCTTTGGCCATGCCAATGCCTGGCTTCCGCTGACGAGCAAGTCGGGCTCGCCGGGAACACTACCGTTCAAGCTCTTGGGTGTTTCTCAATAGCCCCGATCCGCTCGACAATCCCTGTCGAGCCGGGATCGAGTTGCAATATTTGGAACAAACGTTGGTAAATTTCAGGGCCGGCTCGGAGCTTCAAACCCGGCCGCCCCAGTTAGCGTCAATAGACCAGAAGTCCGGTCGGAATCCTATTTCCGAGACAGGACACTAGTAAATGTACCGTCTCATTCCGACGTTGATGATCAATCCCAGCAATATGAACGTGGTGAGCATCGAAGACCCTCCATAGCTCAGCAATGGAAGGGGAATACCCGTGATGGGCGCCAAGCCCACCACCATGCCGACGTTCACCAGGATATGGAAAAAGAGCACGCTCACCGACCCCAGCACGAGAAACACTCCAAGCTTGTCGCGCGCGGTCTGTGCAATGCGTATCGAACGCATGATGATCAGAAAGTAGAAAGCCAGAATAATGAACGATCCAGCGAATCCAAGCTCTTCGCCTACGACCGAAAATATGAAGTCGGTATGGCGTTCGGGAAGAAAACCCAGCGCCGTCTGGCTTCCCTGGGTGACTCCCTTCCCCAATAGACCGCCGGAGCCCATGGCTATGCGGGACTGGATCGCCTGGTAACCCTGGCCGCTAGGGTCCCGTTCCGGCTCCAGGAACGTGTAGACACGCTCCTTCTGATACGGCTTGAGACTATACCATCCGGCGGCACTAATCAAGGTCACCACGACAACCCCGGCCAGGATCCACCTGCGGCGGAGCCCTCCAAGCACCAGGCCGACGGCAAGCGGCGGAGCCAGGGTGATGGCCGAACCCAGGTCGGGTTGCAGCAGAATCAGTCCCAGGGGGAGTCCAACCAGAAGGCAGGCCTTGATGATATGGCTGGAGGTGAGGAAGTGGGTGCGGTTCTCGCTCAGGAACCGGGAAAGCGTCAGTACGATTGCCACCTTGGCGAATTCCGCGGGCTGGATCTTGAAGGCGCCCAGCGGAATCCATCCACGCGTGCCGTGTATGGCCGGGGCAATGAACAGGACCAGAAGCAGCGAGAGTACTGCAACCAGGTAGATGTAGGGCACCTGCTGGGACAGGAGTCGATAGTCCAGGCTGACCACCAGGGCGAGGACTACCAGTCCCAGGATGATGTAGTAGAGCTGTTTGACGTAATAGGATTCCGACAGCTCGTATTGGGTGGCGCTGTAGATCTCAACCACGCCCACGGCGGCGATGGCCAGGGCCAGGGACAACATCACCCAGTCACACTGCTTGAGATAGGGCAGGATCTGTTTTGGCAAGTTAGGTCGTTTCTCTGTCTCGGAGGAGCACTAGTCCGCATTTCTCACCAGGCCGCTGACGGCATGACGAAGGGTAGTTTATCTCTCAGTACCTTGATTGGCTCCATGTCAAGGGCTTGGGCATCACAGACGGCGCTGGGCATGCCCTGGCTTGTCCTTTCCCCTTCAGCGCGCACAGGCTCCCTCGACCGTAGTGACCGCTACGCTCTTCGGTCGCGAGCACGCGCTGAAGGAAACAATGCCTGCACCATGATCATGCCCCCTGGTGAGAAATGCGGGCTAGTTCACCCTTTCGGAAGGCAGGGAAAAGGTGATTTGCTCCGAGGAGACCCCGGGTTGAGACTGCTTTTTCTTGTGCTTGTCGAAATAGACCTGGAACATGGCCTGAAGGACAGGCGCCGCACTGGCGCCGCCGCTTCCTCCCTGTTCCACGAAAACGGCAGCCGCAATTTCCGGAAGGTCTCTGGGGGCGAAGCCGACGAACCAGGCGTTGTCCTGGAACGATTCGCCATCCACTTTCAAGCGCGCCCGCCCTTCCCGACTGATGACCTGGGCCGTCCCCGTTTTGCCGCAGACATCGAATCCCTGCACGGCAGCCCGCCGGCCGGTGCCGTACTCGTTGACGACACCCCACAGTCCCTGACTGATGAGCCGTACTGTTCGGGGTTGGAGAGGAGGGTCCGGCTTGAATGCGGCAGGCAAGCGCGTGCCCGCGCGAGTGCGATCCTCGGACGGTACCACGTGGGGCACGTTGTAGACTCCTCCCATGCCCAATCCCCCCAGGGCCCGGGCGAGTTGAATGGGGGTCAGAGAAACCGCCCCCTGGCCGACGGCCACCGAAATGGTTTCTCCGGGATACCAGTTGGCATTGTAGATTCGCCGCTTCCATTCGGGCGAGGGGATGACTCCCGGATTTTCGCCTAGCAGATCGATTCCGGTCTTGTATCCCAATCCCATGGCCTTGGCATGGACCGCAATCTTGTCAATCCCCAGTTTTCGACCCAGGCGATAGAAAAAGACGTTGCAGGAAGACACAATGGCGCTGTGCAGATTGACCTCTCCGTGTCCTTCCTTTTTCCAACAGGCGAAGCGGCGGCCGTAGATCCGCGTGCCCCCGGTACAGTACTCGGTATGGGTCGGGGTCAGTACCCCTTCCTGCAGGCCGGCGACGGCCAGGAATATCTTGAATACCGAACCCGGGGGAAAGCGGCTCTGAATCGCTCGGTTCTGCATGGGTTTTTGGGGATCCAGCAACAGTTGGTCCCACTTCTGCCGGCTGATGCGGGTGGCGAAGCTGTTGGGATCGAACGCGGGGCGGCTCAGCAGGCAGAGCACCTCCCCGGTCTTGGGATCAACGGCGACGGCTGCTCCTGCCTTGTCTCCGAAGGCTCTCTCAGCGGCCCGCTGAATATCGATATCGATGGTCAGGCGCAGGTTGTTTCCGGCGTAGGGCGGGATCAGGTCGATGGTTTCGATCTCGCGGCCGCGACTGTCGACCCGTACCGTCTTTTTCCCGTCCACCCCCCTGAGGATGTGGTCGTAGACCCGTTCCACGCCCTTTTGGCCAACGATGTCGCCGGGTTTGGCCGTGTCTCCGAATATCCCCGATTCCAGTTGATTCTCCGATATCTCGGTCACGTAACCCAGCAGGTGAGCCGCCACCTCGTCTTCAGGATAGTTTCTGATGGGATGGGGAACCACCTGAATGGCCGGAAGCTCCTGGCGGTGGGCCTCGATGAAGGAAATATCGCCGATTCCGGCATCCTCCTTGAGGACCAGGGGCAGGTGCCTGGGCCGGCGTAGCTGCTTCTCGATTTGGGACTTCAGGAAGCCGGGCTCGAACTGGAGGCCCTCCGTCAGGAGATCAAGGGAGGATTCGAGCTCGGAGAGGTCCTTTCGGGTTACGCTGAGAGTATAGGAACGGCGGTTGTTGGCCAGCGGCCTTCCATAGCGATCCAGGATCTTGCCTCGAGGCGCCACCCAGCGGATGGATCGGACCTGATTCTGCTCGGCACGGGCGGCGTAATGGTTGTGGCGCAGGATCTGCACCTTCCACAGTCCGGCCAGCAGCAGCAGGAACCCCAGGATGATCGACACCTGAAGAATCGGGATTCGAGCCTGAGCGGCCTCCTTGTCTTTGTAGAAGTCTCGAAGTTGCATCGATCAGCGTGCTCGTTCTTTCAGGATTCGATCGAAAAGAGTGAAGATCGGCAGCCCCAGGCCGGCGCAAACCAGACCACCCACCAGCAATTGGTCGAACATGAGGCTCTCGTACCGGTCCAGGAAAGCAACCCGCAGGACCCAGGAGAGGGAGCCGGAGACCAGAAAGGCCAGCCCGAGAATGCTGGTGCGCATAATCCAGCCGTCCATCGCAATCATGGTGCCGCCCACGTAGACCAGGATGCACACCGACAGATTACAGAATCCGCTGAGTCCCAGAAGGTGGACGCCCTGACTGTCCTGCAGCAGGCCGACCAGCGCTCCCAGGAAGAGTATCCAGGGCAGGTTGGCTTGGGTCAGCGTCATGTAAACCAGGACGATCAGCGGCAGATTCAACAAGGAAGCGGCATTGGGGAAGAAGTGGGCGGACACGCCTTCAATGACCACCATCCCCGTCAGCAGCAGTACGTCCACCAGGGACTGGATGAGGGATTGCATCATCCGGTCGACTCTTTCTTGAGAATCAGGACCTCTTCAAGTTTTTGCATGCGGGCGGCGATGGCGACCTTGACCTGCTGCAAACCGGTCTGCAAAGAGGTCGCCGACAGCACGCTTCCAACCAGCAGTCCCTTGGGATATATCCGATCCAGTCCCGAGGTGATCACTCGCTCACCGGGTGCAGCCTCTTCGGAGGGGGGGACATAGTGAATGGTGGCCGTCTGTTGGCCCGTGCCCCTCAGGACGCCGGTAGCCCGGCTGGTTTCCAGCAGGATGCCCACGCCGCTGTCCAGGTCGGAGATCAACTGGACCACCGCGCTGTTCCTGGAAACGTGCACGATTCGACCCACCACGCCTTCGGAGTTGATCACCGGGCAATCCCAACTGATCCCCGAGCTGGAACCCTTGTCCACGACTCTGGAGCTGTAACCCATGCGATCGTCTCCGCCGATCACGTTGGCTGCCACGCTGGGTCGGTTCAGAGCGGCCTTGACCAGATCCAAAACCTCCAACCGTTTGAGCCTGTTGACCTCTTCCTTGTAGACCAGGAGGGTTTGCCGGTAATCCTCCACCTCGCTCTTGAGGCGCTCATGCTCCTCCTTGTCGACCCTCAAGCGGACGTAGTCCTCCCATAGCCCGCTCAGGCTGCTGACGCCTCCGACAGCTCCCCTCAGGAAGGGCAGAACGAACTCCATGGCCCAGGTGCGCAAAAGGGGAGTGGAACTGGCCTTCGGGATCTGGGAGGAGAGCAGGGCCAGGTGAGCCGCCAGGGTTACAATGACGATCAGCGCTTCTCTTCGCGACTGGAATAGCGGCTTCATGGATGCCACGCCTCCGGAGGGCTCTCAACCCATGCCGGTTTGTGGTCCGGTCGTGACGTCGTCAGTAGGAGTCGACGGAGATTTTCTTGAGGAGATCGAAATCTCCCAACATTTGTCCCGTACCGCGGACCACGCAGGACAGGGGATCTTCCGCCACGGTGACCGGCAGCCCGGTTTCCTCCCGGATGCACTTGTCCAGGTTCCGAAGCAAGGCGCCTCCTCCGGTCAGGATAAGGCCCTTGTCCACGATGTCGGCCGAGAGTTCGGGAGGGGTTTTTTCCAGCACCGCCCGGATCGCATTGACGATGGCCCCCACGCCCTCCGCCAGAGCTTCACGAATCTCGCCGTCGGTAATGACCACGGTTTTCGGGATTCCCTCGACCAGGTTGCGTCCCTTGATCTCCATGGTGACCGGTTCGTCCAGGGGGTAGGCCGAACCGACTTCGATCTTTATCTGTTCCGCGGTGCGTTCGCCGATCAGCAGGTTGTGCTTGGCTCGGATGTATCGAATGATGGAGTCGTCCAGCTCGTGGCCGGCCAGCCTGACGGAACGACCGTAGACTATCCCGGACAAGGAGATAACGGCGATGTCGGTGGTTCCGCCTCCGATGTCCACCACCAGATTCCCTGAAGGTTCCGAGACCGGCAGCCCTGCCCCGAGCGCCGCCACCATGGCCTGCTCCACCAGGTAGACCTCGCTGGCCTTGGATCTGTAGGCGGAGTCGATGACCGCCCGCTTCTCGACCTGAGTGATTTCCGAGGGAACTCCGATGACGATCCTGGGGTGGACCAGCAACTTGCGGCCATGGGCCTTGCGGATGAAATAGGTCAGCATCCTTTCGGTGATCTTGAAGTCGGCGATGACGCCGTCCTTCAACGGCCGGATGGCAACGATGTTTGCCGGGGTGCGTCCCAGCATGTACTTGGCCTCCCGGCCCACGGCTTCCACCGCACCGTTGGATTCGTTGACGGCCACGATGGAGGGTTCATCGACAACAATTCCCTTGCCCTTGGCGTAAACCAGGGAGTTGGCCGTGCCCAGGTCAATGGCGAGGTCGCTGGAAAAGAGGTGGAAGGCGGTTCGAAAACTCATGCGGTCTACAACTGAAACAGATTCAGGTAGCGTTGGGAAAAATCATGCCTGGACCGCGGACGAAGCGGGCGACAACCCTGTTGCGATTGCCCCAGCATAGCAAAGTTTCCCTTAATTTACAAACACTTAACCGGCACTTGTGCGGGGGATTGCTGTCCGACGTTTGCGGCTCTGGTATAATGGCATTTTTGAGGTTTGTCCGTTGTTGGCATATGGCTGTCGCACTTTTGACGGCTGCTCAACAGGAGAGTGTGAAGACCAATGATCCTGGATCTCATGCGTCGGCGAAAGCGGTTGTTCGCCTGGTTGTTTCTGCCGCTGCTGGTGGTAGGGCTGGTGGCTTACCTGATCCCGGGAGCCGGCATGCAATGGGGGCAAGAGATCGGGGCGCCCTTTGTCGCCCGGGTGGGCGGCGCCGAGATCTCGCCGATGGAACTGAGGGATGCCCTGTTCCGGTTCCTGCGCAGCAGCAACGTGCCCTACGACCGCAAGCTGTTGCGGCAGTTGAGGATCGAACAGCAGATCCTCAATCAGCTCATCAGCCGGGAAATCGTTTTGCAACAGGGACGCCGGCTAGGGGTGGACGCGACATCCGAGGAGATTCAAGAGAAGATCCTGACCGTTCCGGCCTTCCTTGAAGAGGGGAACTTCTTTCTCCAGCGATACAAGGCGATCCTGCGCCAAAACGGACTGACGGTGGAGCAGTTCGAAGAGTCGATTCGTTACGAGATCATGCAGGAGAAACTGCGTGGTCTGGTCACCGAGTATGTGAACGTCTCCGATTGGGAGGCCGAGGAAGACTATCGGCTTCGGAACGAGAAGGCCCGAATCCGCTACGCGGTCGTCGACCCGACTTCGTTCGAGGATTTGGAGTTCATCGCCATGAAAGAAGTCCAGGCCCACTACGAGGAGAACAAGTCAAGCTACCGGCTTCCCGAGCAACGCCAGATCGAGTATCTCCTGGCGGACATCGGCCGGCTCAGGGCTACCTTCGAGCCCACTGCCGAGGAGATGCAGGACTACTACCGCGACAACCGATCCGAGTTTCAGGTTCAGGAACAGGTTCAGGCTTCTCACATTCTGTTCAAGACTGCCGGCGAGTCGCCCGAGTCCGTGCAGAAGATTCGGCAGAAGGCCGAGAAGGTTCTGGAAGAGGCCAAGGCGGGCAAGGATTTTGCCCGATTGGCGCAGCGGCACTCCGAGGACGGTTCGGCCGCGAACGGGGGAGACCTGGGGTTCTTCGGCCGCGGCAGGATGGTGCCTGAATTCGAACGGGCGGCATTCGGCCTGGCCAAGGGTGAGATCAGCAGCCTGGTGACCACCCAGTTTGGATTTCACATCATCAAGGTGCTCGAAAAGCAGGTCGCTCGGACCCAGGCTTTCGAAGAAGTGGAAAATCTCATCAAGTCTTCCATTACCAGCGAGAAGGCCGAGTCGGCGGCAAGAGACCTGGCCGACAAGGCCTACCGGCAAACCAGGAATGAGCGCTCCTTAGAAGACATTGCCAAGGAATTGAATCTGGTGACGGAAACCTCGCCCTTTTTCTCTCCGGGAGCAGCGATTCCCGGCATTGGAAACGCACCGGATCTGTCAACCAGGGTGTTCTCCATGACGGAGGGGGCCGTGAGCGCACCCCAGCGGGTTCCCAACGGATTCGTTCTGGCCCGTCTGGTCCAGGTGAAGCCCTCCCAAGTTCCTGAATTCGAGGAGGTTCGTCGCAGGGTGCAACAGGACGTGAGAACCAGGAAGGGCGATGCTGAGGCTCGATCCAAGGCAGAGGACCTGGTCAAGAGAGTGAAAGCCGGTCGAAAGTTGTCGTCCGCGGCGCGGCGAGACCGAATCGAGGTCAAGCTCAGCGATCCCTTCAGCCGCAATGGCTCCATCCCCGATCTGGGCGCGAGCACCCCGCTGGATGAGTTTGCCTTTTCGGCCAAGGAAGGAGAGGTCAGCGAGCCCATCCAGGTGGGCAGGCGGCTGGTGGTGGCTGTTCTTACCGAGAGGCAGGATATCGATCCGAACCGTTTCGCCACGGAAAAAGAGGAGATACGCAACCGGTTGTTGACCCGTAAGCGGCAGACTGTTTTCGATGCCTTCCTGGAGGGAACCAGGACCCGGATGCAGGAAAAGGGAGAAATCCTGGTGAACCAATCCCGCCTGGACGAAATTTCCGCCCAACTCTGAACCTTGTCGGGAATACACCTGTTTCATCCTGTATCAGCCGTCCCGTCGGATGGGACGGTGGCGCAACTAGGTGAAAAGTGGATAGTGGCGAGTGATTAGTGGATAGTTGTTGGATCCACACGCAAAGCATCTTGGCGGTGTTGGCGCCGTTCTTCAAAGTGTGCTGCCAGGTCATCACGGACTTTCCTGCTCCCGAAAATCTCTACGAAACACTTCTCTGATATACCCCGGTTTCATTCCTAATGAGACTCCCCATCGCATGGGGAGTCGGCGAGACCAGGGCGGAGCCCGCAGTCGAGCCGGAGGGTGGCAGACTCGGCGTCCCGGGAGCGACTACCAGCGGCACGACCGTCAACCCTTTGGGCGTCGGGGGCATCACAACCAGCATTCTCTTGGGAGTCGATCCAGCCATTCGATCAGCAAGGAGGAAGGCCATGCGAATCCTTGAACGGGCAACGTGGTGCCTGACAGCCGTATTACTGATATCACCGGCGAGCTGGGCTGAGGACCGAGGCGCCGGGCGAGAGGCGGCCTTGAGGAGGGCGGTCGGGGGAAGGGAAGCGATGCAGGACCGCGTGAGGGCCATCCGCCTCAGCCGACCCAGTCTTAATGGCACCCTGCAGAAACTGCGCAGCCAATTGCAGCAAGCCAATCAGGAGGGTTCTGGGGACGGCGACTACGACAACTATTCCATCGTGATACCGATGGTCACCAGTGAGGACGGAGCCCGAACCAACGTCGGCCTCAACAACTTCACCCGGTATTCGGTACAGAAGGGTAGGGCCGACCCGAAAGCGAGCGTATTGATTCTACTGTACGATCCATCCGGAAACCTGGACCGAGTCGGTTTCTTTGACGTGCGGTCGAACCAGATGCTTCAGATCAACGATATCTTTAGCCATAGAGATATGGTGCCTGAACCCGGAAGGGGGACGGCAACCACAGGATGGTTGCTGATCTTCTCGGATGAACCCATCACCGCTTGGGCTTCGGTCATTCTGGACCGGGCGGACAACGATCCCGCCATGGAGTTGGCCATCGCGGACCAGATCTTCAAACCCGCAGCTTTCGTAGAGAGCAAGGGTACTCCCTGGAACCCGCTCCTCATTAAGTCCTCGGTCAAGGCGGGATCCTTCAAGTCTCGGTTGGCGGTGGTTAACGTTGGCCAAGGGACGGGAAGCCTCCGGATCAAACTATTCGACCGAAACGGAGCCCTGCAAAAGACTCTTCCTTCCGTCGATGTCCGAGCCAATGGCATGTTTGTAAGCGACGACATTCGCTCGTCGGTGCCCGGCACCTTCGGTCAGATCATCATCGAGGTCGACTACCCCAACCCGGAGCGGATCGAGGGTGAGCCGGTAATTGTGGCCACCTCCCTGGTGGAAAGTACCACCGGTCCCTTCGCCGGGTTCTTTCCGGCCTTTGCCCTGCCCCAACCGGAAACCCCTGCGATCGCCGGAATCTGGGAAGGCGACCTGACCGGGACGATCACGAACGCTGAAATCAAGGTGACGCTCCATCAGGAAAGGGACATGCTGTACGGGGCGCTTGAAATTCTGAGCGGGACCTTCCCCACCATTGACCGGGTATTTCTCATTGAAGGGGAGGTTGTCAACGGAACAATTCTCTTGGAAATTCAAAATTTCTTTGATGCTCCCCCTTCCAGGGATTCTCTTCCCCCCCTTATCGGCTACCGGTTGTTTGCCGAGGAGGTCGACGGGCAAACGATGAGCGGCGATACCATCTACTTTGACGAGATGGACCGATTTGACAAGGGGAATTTCAGGTTGGAACGGATACACGACCTTTACGATCCCAAAGAAACAGAATAGGAGTGCCACCGGCAATCCCACCCTTCGCGGGGAGAACTTCTTTCTCCCCGCCTTTTTCTTCGCCCGCCTTTTCTTCTGCTTGACAACCTGTCTGCTTGCTTACAAGCTTTGGGGCCGGAGGTTTTCAGGCCATGCCCAAAGAGTGTCCCAGTTGTCAGCAGATGCTTGACGACAGTGCAAGCTTGTGCCCCATCTGCGGAGCGCCGGTGGGTCATGTCGATCCCAATCCCAAGCCGGTGAACGTTCCTCTGAACCAATCGTTTTCAGATGCCGAAGAACCTGCCCCCATCGAACCGTCACCGCCGGCAGCGTCCTCGCCACCCCCCTTCCCACCCGCTCCCGGTCCCAGCTTGAACAAGCCGGCCTTGATGGCCGGAGTCATTCTGGGAGTGCTCTCGGCCATGCCCTACGTGAGCACCTGCTGTCTGCTCTGGGTGGCAGGCGGCGGAGTCCTGGCTGTCTACTTTCTCCGGACCGAGACGCCGGGGCTGATTTCGTCCGGGACCGGCGCCAGCCTGGGGCTGCTCACCGGCCTGTTCGGCTCCCTGGTGTGGCAGATCCTGGAGATTCTGGTCAGGTTGGCCTCCGGGCCGGAGGAACTGCGAGATGCTCAGGAACAGATTGGCGCGATCGAAGGGCTCCCCCCCGAGTTTGTGGAGGGCCTGGAGCAGGCGATGGAGTTCTTGAAAGATCCGCTCGACCCTGTATTCATCATCGTCAGCCTGTTGACCAAGTTGATCCTTTGCGGGATTTTTACCACCCTGGGTGGAGTCTTGGGCGCCTATCTGTTCGGGAAAAGCCGCGCCAACCAGTCCTGAAGGTGAATCCGTCCAATTGGTGCCGGCAGCACCCCGAGGGTGGCGGCAGCGGGTGATCGTGGCGTGGGGCGGCGTTTCCTTGGGGAAGCAGTGGGTTCCCGAACGGGTGCTTCCGATTCGCCGCATTCGCGGCTCTGTTGGCGCGGGACCGGAACGACCCCGGGCTGGCGCCCGGGGCTACCCTGAGCCGCAGCTACGCTGCTCTAAAAGGATGGCTCGTAGGGGACGTCTCGCTGGGTACCCCACGTCAACCGCAGCTCCGCAGCTCTCCCCTAACCCACATCGCTGCCGGGGGGAACGTGCGTTTCTATCTAGAATAATGCCCCGGGCCAGAGCCCGGGGGAGCCATCGGGCAACGTCGCGTAGGGGAGTTAAGCTGCGAATGCGGCGGCAGCACGTTGCCGTGGGCGTCAGCCCATGGAAAACGTCCGGGCAAGAGAATAGGAAGGATCGGGGTATTGACCGTGAATCGGGAAGTAACCTGGGGCTTGGCGGGATGCGGCGACATTGCCGAAAAGCGGGTGGTGCAGGCCATTCAGGTATCGGCACGGGGCAGGCTGGCGGGCTGCACTCGCCGCGACCCTCAACGTCTGGCCGAGTTTCAGTCGCGGCACTCCATCCCCAAGGGCTATGCCGACTACCGGGAAATGCTCGGCGACCCCGAGCTGGCGGCCGTTTACCTGGCGACGCCCGTTTGGCTGCACAGCTCCCAGACCATTGAGGCCGCCGAAAACGGCAAGCACGTGTTGTGTGAGAAGCCCATGGCCATGAACCCACAGGAGTGCCGGCGCATGATCGATGCCTGCCGCGGCAACGGGGTCAAGCTGGGTGTCGCCTACTACCGGCGTTTCTATCCGGTGGTGCTGAAGATGAAGGATCTCCTGGATCGAGGGGCGATTGGCCGGCCCATTCTGGTGCGGTCCACCCTGGTGGAACATGCCCGGTTGAATGAGGGAGGCCATCCGGGCTGGCGATTTGTGCGGGACCAGGGGGGCGGCGGTCTGCTGATGGATATGGCCAGCCACCGGCTGGACGTGCTGGTCATGCTCTTCGGACCTCCCGAGTCGGTGTCGGCCTTGACCGATACCCGCGTCTGTCCCATCGAAGTCGAGGACACCGGAAGTCTGCTCATCCGTTTTGCCGGGGGGATTCACGCCATGGTCTTCGCCAGCCACTGCGTCGATCCTCCGCGAGACGATTTTGAGATTCTGGGTACCGAGGGCTGTTTGAAGTCGGCGCCTCTTAACGGAGATCGCCTGGAATTGACGGGAGCAGGTGTCACCACGTTTTCGACTCCCAAGGCGGAGAATGTCCATCGGCCGCTGGTCGAGGATTTCAATGGCGCAATCCTGGAAGATCGCACTCCCGCCGTTCCGGGGGATGAGGGGATGAAGGCTTCTCTGTTGCTGGAGGCAGCCTACCTGTCGGCCCAATCGGGGCAGGTCGTTCGTCTGGATCGTTTGACGGATGGCGGCAAGAGTTGAGACCCATCCTTTGCCAAGGAGACTGACGGCATGGCGGAAATCGGGTTTGGAATCATCGGGTGCGGAGGGATCTCCGATGTGCATGCCCAGGCCATTCAATCCATTCCCGGCGCCCGGCTGATCGGTTTCCACAACCGGACCCGGCCTCGCGCCGAGCGTCAGGCCGAGCGCTACGGCGCCAGTTGGGACCTGGACCTGGATCGTTTTCTGGAGCGCCCCGGAATGGATGCCGTGAGTGTCTGCACTCCCACTGGAACACACGGTGAGCTGGGGATGCTTGCGGCCCGGGCCGGCAAGCACGTCATGGTGGAGAAGCCCATTGAGGTGAGCCTGGAAAAGGGCAGGCTTCTGACCGCTGCCTGCCGGGAGGCCGGCGTCCGACTGGGAGTCATTTTTCAATCTCGTTTTCTGCCGGCGGTTCAAAGGATTCGGGCTGCAGTCCAGGACGGGGCTCTGGGGAAGTTGCTACTGGCGGAGGCGGCGGTGCAGTGGTTTCGCAAGCCCGACTACTTCCGGTCCGGCCCCTGGCGGGCTACCTGGGCCCTGGACGGCGGAGGGGCGCTGATCAACCAGTCCATTCACACCATCGACCTGCTGCAATACCTGGTGGGCCGGCCCAGGTCGGTGTTTGGATTTGCCAAGAATCTTCTGCATGCCTCCATCGAGGCGGAGGATACCGCGGTGGCTGTTATAGAATTCCAGGGCGGGGCCTTGGGCGTGCTTCAGGGAGCCACCTCCCTGCGGCCGGGGTTCCCGAGGCGCCTGGAGATCTTCGGCGAGAAGGGCAGCCTGCTTCTGGAGGGGGATGAGATCGCGCGCTGGGACGTGCCGGGGACGAGCAGCGGCAAGGAACATCGAACGGCAGCCGGGTCGGGGGACTCCGATCCGTTCTCGGCATCCATGGAGTCGGAGGTGACCAACCATCGACGCCAGTTCCAGGATTTCATGGCTGCCATTCGGGAGGAACGGTCTCCCCTGGTGGACGGGGAAGAGGGCCTCAAGGCCCTTGAGATTGTTCTGGCGGTCTATCGCTCGGCCAGAGAGAGAAGGCCGGTGGAGTTCCCGCCGGATTGATGCGAAGGAATTCATAGGAGAACGTCATGGCACAAACGATCGGATTCATCGGTCTGGGCATCATGGGGAAACCCATGGCCAGAAACCTCATCAAGGCTGGGTATCCACTGGTGGTCTACAATCGGACCGCTTCCAAGGCCGCGGAGCTGGTGGAGTTGGGAGCACGCCAGGTCGGGTCGCCCAGGGAGGTGGGAGCCAGTGCGGAGGTGGTCATCACCATGGTGTCCGATTCCCCCGAGGTGGAGTCGGTCATTTTGGGCGACAACGGGGTGATCGAGGGTATTGCCGAGCATGGGGTTGTGGTGGACATGAGCTCCATTTCTCCCATCACCACCCAGCGGATCGCCGCAGAATTGAAAGGCCGGGGCGTCGCCATGCTGGACGCTCCCGTCAGCGGCGGCGAGATCGGCGCCATTCAGGGGATCCTCTCCATCATGGTCGGGGGCGAGGAATCGGTGTTTTTGCGAGTCAAGCCCATTCTGGAGAGCATGGGCAAGAGCGTGGTGCGTGTCGGAGAGGTGGGGGCGGGAGGGTTCGCCAAGCTCTCCAATCAGGTGATTGTGGCCGGTGTGCTCCAGGCAGTTTCCGAGGCCATGGTCCTGGCCAAGAAGGCCGGTGTGGACATCCAACTGGTGTATGAGGCCATTCGCGGCGGCATGGCCGGCGGACGGACCCTGGACATGAAGATCCCGGCCTTTGTGGAGGGCAAGTTCGAACCCGGTTTCAAGATGGACCTGCACATCAAGGACATCAAGAACGCTCTGCTGGCCGGCAAGGCCCTGGGAGTGGCTCTGCCATCCACCGGCCTGGTGCACGAGATGTTTTCCTCCTGCAGTGCCCAGGGCAAGGGACAGAAGGATCATTCAGTCATTTTCACGCTGATGGAGCAACTCGCCGGGTTGAGGTAGTCGTTCCGCGGCTGGGCGGCGGAGAAGGTGTACCGTCCCCCGAAGGTCGGCAACTCCTGCAGCCGAGGCCGCTTCAGGAGAGTGGCGCTTTGCGATTCCAGGAGCATGTGACGCCGTATCGACTTGTTCGCTGTGAGGACCTTGAGTCCCTGCGTTCCATGATGGTGAATGGCGCATTCGCCTGCGCGTTCGAGGGTGACCATTCGATCCTGGTCCCGATTCCGGACGCAGGAAGCCATGCCGGGGACGACTGGGCCTGCTTCCGCATTGACGCGGATATTCCACTGGGCGCGGTCGGAGTTGCCGCCGAGGTCACGGGGTTGCTGGCGGCAGCCGACATAAGCGTGCTGGTGATGAGCGGCTACCGTACCGATTACTTTCTTGTCCGTGACTCGCAGCGGCAACCGGCCCGGGATGCCTTGATCGGTGGGGGGCATGATGTCGACGTGCATCGTGAATGCGTGTAGCGCTGGGGACGTTGTTGAATTACTGGAGTAACTTGGACCGGTAGCTCCGGAATCGCCTTTGTTCAATAGCGTCACCGACGCCCTCTTGAAAAGTTATTCCAGTAATTCAACAACGTCCCCTACCCCCCCTGCCAGCCCGAGGCATTCAGCAAGCCGCGTAGGCGGCGGAAGCAATCATTCCTGGTGCTCGATCCCAAACAGTCCGGTGGGCCTGCAAGGCGGGTTAGTCGGAGGGTTCCGGGCGGTTTCCCGAATCCTTGACGAAAATGAAGACGTGCTGCCAGGGAAGAAAATCGAGCCGGGACTGAAGTCGGAAACCCATGGGCAGGATTTCCAGAAGGACCTGCTTGACCGTCATCTTGTGTTCCGGCCGGATGGGCACCGTCGGATCCTCGCCACGGTATTCGACCACAACCATGCGGCCGTCCTCCTTGAGGGAATTGCGGATCTTGGCGACCATCTCCTCCGGGTGCTGAAACTCGTGGTAGACATCCACCATGAGCACCAGGTCCACCGATTGGGCGGGCAGAATCGGATCCACCGGCGTCCCCAGGATGGACCGGACATTGCTGATGTTCCGCTTCCTCATTTCCACCCCTAGACGCTCCAGCATCTCGGGCTGAATCTCCACCGCCAGGACTCGACCCTCGGGACCCACCCGCCTGGCGATTCTCCAACTGAAGTAACCGATTCCGGCCCCCACGTCCGCCACCGTCATCCCGGGTTTGATCTCAAGGGCATCCAGCAAGCGGTCGGGCATCTCCGTCTTCTCGCGCTCGGGGCGATTGAGCCAGTCGGCCCCGCTGGCGCTCATCACGGGAGCAATCACGCGCCCCTTGTAGCGAGGTGGACCCTGGGCGATGCTGTCGGAGGCGGCTCGAGGGAGTGCCGACGCCAGGGCCGCTGTCAGAAGCAGGGAATAGAGGAGGTTAACGAGAGGGTGCTTTGAGCGGATGCGGAAACGGTTCTGGGAGAGTTCAGGCAATCTCACCGGCACTTCTTCTCACGCTTGGCCCTGCGCTGTTCGTACTCGGCGCGCATGGCCGCGAATTTCCGGGCTTGGTCCGGATTCAGCTCTTTGCGAATCCGCTCCGCCATCTGTTGGCGAATGGTTTCGAACTGGGGCTTGACGCTCTTGTGCAGCCCGCGGAATTGCTGGTGGGATTCATCCAGTATGGCCTGTATTTGCGTCCTCTGCTCGTCGGAGAGGTCGAGCCGCCCCTGCAGTTTCTCAATAAAGGATCCGCGGGAGTGGTGGTGGTGGCCCTTGCCGGAAATCGACCAAAGAACGGTCCGACTAAGCGAGGCGCCGGCCACCGCCCCCAGCAGGAAGACTACCGCAATGATCAGCAGGGCCTTGAATTTAGAAAGATTCATCATAGTCGTCATCCTCCGCGACTCCAATTGCGGGGTCTCCCATCAAAGTCCGGACGACCAGATTCCGATCTCCGGCAACAGCTTCCGAGAATATGGCTTCCGTCACTCCCTCCTGCTGCTCAGAGAAGGATTCGAGCAGAGGGTCCTCCCACTGGGCAACGACCGGTGCTTCCGATGGTCCTTGAAGGTAGGCCATGGCCCCCAGGAGAATCGTCACAAGCGCCATCACCGGAATGGCTCTGAGGGCCATCGCGCGAAGCGGCAGCCAGAAGAGGTAGACCTCCCGGTGGCTCTCCAGGCGGTTGACCAGCCTCCGTGCAAATCCCGGGGAGGGTTCCGGAGCGTCGTTCAACTTGATCATCCGCATCAGCGCTCGTATCCACCCCAGGGCGCGCAGGTGCCGACTGTAGTCCGAACGACCGGCCAGGTGGCGCTCAACCATTTGCTTCTGTTCCAGAGGCAGCTTGGACTCTGCAAACTCTTCCAGCAGCAATCGCACGTTTCGATGGCCCATATGGCTACTTCCTCCGAGGGAGCCTCCCTTTCTCATAGGCACGCCGCAACCGGTTGCGCGCCCGGAACAACCTCAGCTTTACCGCGTTCTTGGAAATCTTGAAAATCTCGGCCAGATCCTCGACGGAAAAGTCCTCCATCTCTTTCAAAACGAGCAACATGCGATCTCCAGGCGGCAGCAGGCTCAGCAAGCGGTCCGAGATCTCCCGCAACTCCACGGTCTTGGCGATATCGGGAAGCCTGGATTCCGTGAGCGACGGCAGACTCTCAAAGGCCGCGGCCTCACTCTCGGAAAGATCCGAGTAGTTGATCTGAGGGGTGCGCTTGCGCTTGCGCAAATGGTCATAACACTGGTTGACTACGATGCGGTAGAGCCAGGCTTGAAAGGAGGAGTCCAGACGAAACTGGGACAGAGAAAAGTACAGCTTGGTAAAGACCTCCTGCGCGACGTCTTCTACCTCCTCCGGGGATCTCAGGACCTGGTAGATCAGACCGAACACTCTTTGCTGGCAACTGCGGACCAGTTCTTCAAAGGCCTGCACATCGCCTTGCTGGCTGCGTCGAACCAGTTCGGTCTGCGGCGTCATGGCCCCGGCGTTCCCGACCGCAGCCCGGCTGTTTGGGACATACATTTACAACGAAGCCGCGGCTGCTTCGGTTTCTTTTTTTTGGTGGCGGTGGCGTCCGGCCTCACTGGAGGCCGGCTCATGGAATGTGCCCGACTACCGATTCCAGATCCAGGGAAACCCCGATGGAACTCCAGGCCATCGGCAGAGGGGCCACTACGATTATGACGGTTCCGGAGAGGAACTGGAAGCACCGGTGCTCAGTGGAGTCCCCCGAACCGGCGGCCGGGGGACAGTCAAAAAATCATCTTGACATGGTACAGACAGATGTCTATGCTGACGCGTGTCTGTATGCAGAGGTGGCGTCAATTGCATGTGTGTCGCTTCAACGACTGCCACCCCTGGTTGCAGACAGCAGCAAGGAAACTCCCGGAACGCAGGGCATTGCCGGCCTTCAGGAGGGGAGCCTCATGAGAGCGTTAACCGAAAAGCAGCGCCGGGTGTACGAGTTTATTCAGGACTACTTCATCCGTCACGGACTGCCTCCGTCGGTGAGAGAGGTAGCCCGGGCGCTGGGAAAGTCAGCCCAGGCCATCCAGCAACACATCGAGGTCCTGCGGGCCAAGGGTTATCTGGACCACCAGCCTTCCAAGTCGCGCGCCAACGTGCCCCTGGCAGGGGTTTCCGAGAATGAGCGGGTGGTGGATCTGCCCCTGCTGGGACGCATCCAGGCCGGCCTCCCGATTCTGGCGGAGGAGAACCGGGAGGGGACGATTCCTCTGCCACGCGAATGGGTCGGGGACGAAACCGTCTTTCTGCTCAAGGTGGAAGGGGACAGCATGATCGACGCTCACATTCTGTCGGCGGATATGGTTCTGGTTCGAAAACAGCCCCTGGCCGAAAACGGAGAGATCGTGGTGGCTCGGGTCAACGGAGACGAGGCCACGCTGAAACGTTTCTATCGATTGGACGGAAAGATCCGTCTAAAGCCGGAAAACCCCCGCTACCAGGTCATTGAGCTGGGAGCGGATGAGGTTGAGATCGTTGGGAAGGTGATCGGAGTCTTGCGGAGATTCTAGGATTCGCGCCCGGGGGACCGTCGGATGAAATTTCTCCCGTGCCGTCAGGAAGATCTATTTTGAGGAAAGATAACCAGGAGGTTTCCATGGAACTGACACTGCCGGTGGAGACGGCTGAATGGCTGGACCGATTTCGAGAAAGGGTCCACAGAGAGCGTCAGATCCTGGGGATGCTGATCGCCTGGGGGTTTGCCGGTGCGGCCTTCGAGATTCACCGCGATATTGAAGCTCGATTGAAAAGCATTCGGGAAACGCAAGGGCCGTCAGCAGATTCTCGGATCCCTGATTTTTCCGACCTGCTGGGACGGGAAATTCGCCGGATTCTCCGCAGCCACTACCTGGAGAGTCCGGGTGTTCCCCGGGCTCGGCAGAATCGCCGTTTTCTCCAGGCCGCCTACCTGAATGGGTTCGAGAAGACGACCTCCCGTTTGATTCAGCTCTATGGTCCGTATTGGGGAGATCCGCCGGATATCTCCGAGGACTTGGAAGCAGCCTGATCGACCATTCCTCGTAGGGCCGGCGCAAATTCGTCCCGCCACCTGCGCAGCTCCCCGCAGTCGGTTTACCCACGGTCCGATTCTGGCGTAAAATGGCTCCGGTCGAACCCTCCTTCCTGTCCCGGTGCCGATGATCGAGTTGAGCCAACCCGCGCAGTGCCTGTTCTGTCCTCAGAGGCGCAGGATCGCGCTGATCATGAAAATCGTGCTGGCTTTCAGCGCGGCTCTGATCGTCGGAGTTCTGCTGTTCCTGAGAGCCTGGCAAAGGGAGAGCAGCGCCTCTCCGGCGGTCGTCCGGACCGGCGAAAGGGCTGCGTCCATGGTGCCGAATCGGTCGACGGCACCCTTGGCCGACACAGGGGAGCCGGGGTTGCTGACGGCCCAGGGTCGCGAGAGGCTTCAACGCCTGCGCCGGCAGGGTAATGCGGTTCAGGCGGAGTTGAACGGGCTCCTGGCGAATCGCTCGCCGGCTCTGGACAGGTCGCGCCGGTTGTTGAGGGGCCGGCTCAAGGAACTGCTGGTGCAAAGGGTGCTGCTGCTTGGGGAGTACGCGGGCAACCCGGGGGAAGCGAGGGCCGCGGAGCGGAATCAGGTCCTGTCGGCCGTGGATCGGGAGCTGGAGCTGCTCGAGGAACAACTGGCGCTCTTGAATCGGACCGCTGCCCGGAATTGAACTGCTCGCCCCCGGAATTTGCCCCAGCCGTTTCCTTCAAACTCAGGGTTGTTTTTTCGCCCTGTCCGTCCCGAAGGAACAAATTCAATGAAAACGCCCTCATATCGAGCCTTCAAGTCCTTTGCCGAATTGGCTCGGATTCGCCCGCGATCCCCCAAGGCGGTCCCGGAAAAGCCCAAGGCCCCGGGTGGATTGCCCGAGACTCTCAGCGACGGCGATCTGTTTGCCCTGTCCATGCGGGATGTAGTTCCCCTGGGTTGGAGTTCCATTCCATCCCGGCCGACTCCGGCATTGGAGATACCGGACCCCATCGACGACGAGGAAGAAGGGTTGCGCTTGCTGCAGGAGTTTGTTTCGGGGAAAGGGCGTTTCGACTTGACCATGAGTGGAGAATACCTGGAGGGGACGCCGCATCCCGAGGGCCGCCGCTGGATCGGTGGCTTGAGGAAGGGGCGTTTTTCGGTGCAGGCTCACCTCGATCTCCACGGATTGATCGCCACCGAGGCCAGGAAGGCGTTCGAGGATTTCATCCATTCCAGCCTCAAGCGGGGCCACGGTTGCGTTCGTGTGGTTCACGGTCGGGGAAACCACTCGCCGGAAGGCCAGCCGACATTGAAGGACAAGCTGTCGAAATGGCTGGACACGCGGCGCATGAGCCGTCACGTCATCGCCTATGCATCGGCTCGCCTTGCGGACGGCGGCGGCGGAGCCCTCTATATTCTCTTGCGGCGCCGCTGATCCGCACGTGGAACCGTCAGGCCCGCCGGCCTGGTGATTCGAAACTCGATCCTGGCCAAGCCCTCACCCCAATTCCGGCAGTCTCGGCCGGATAATCTCTTGTTTCCGGAGGTATTGCATGTCCAACCCACCACTGAGCAGCCGAACCATCCTGCAGGGCAGGGATCGCGCCCCCGCACGGTCCTTCCTGAAGGGCATCGGGTATACCGACGAGGACCTGTCCAGGCCCATTGTCGGAATCGCCAATACCTGGATCGAGGCCATGCCCTGCAATTTTCACCTGCGGACTCTGGCCGTAAAGGTCAAGGAAGGTGTGCGGGCTGCCGGCGGGACCCCCATGGAGTTCAACACCATCGCGGTGAGCGATGGAATCACCATGGGTACCGAAGGAATGAAGGCCTCGCTGGTAAGCCGTGAAATTGTGGCGGACTCGATCGAGCTGGTGGGCCGGGGCTACATGTTCGATGCCATGATCGCCCTGGTTGGCTGCGACAAGACCCTGCCGGGAGGCGCCATGGGTCTGATGCGGCTCAATGTGCCCTCGCTGGTGTTGTATGGGGGTTCCATCGCCCCGGGGAGGCATCGAGGGCGGGACATCACCATCCAGGACGTCTTCGAAGCCGTGGGCGCCAATGCGGCGGGACGCATCAGCGATGCCGAGTTGCTGGAGATCGAGAACACGGCCTGTCCGGGGGCGGGCGCCTGCGGCGGCCAGTACACGGCCAATACCATGGCCACGGCCCTCGAATTCCTGGGCCTGTCTCCAATGGGTTCCTCCAGCGTGCCGGCCACCGATGCCCGCAAGGATGGGGTGGCTTTCGAGGCCGGAAAGCTGGTGATGGACCTGGTCCGGAGCGGCACCTGCCCCGGAGACCTGATTTCTCGTCAATCCTTCGACAACGCAATTGCCAGTGTGGCGGCCACGGGTGGATCCACCAACGCCGTTCTGCACTTCCTGGCGCTGGCCCGAGAAACGGGGGTGGAACTGGAGATCGACGACTTCGACAAGATCAGCTTGCGGACGCCCTTGATCGCCGACTTGAAGCCCGGAGGACGGTTTGTAGCCGTGGACGTCGATAAAGCCGGCGGGGTGCCTGTGATTGCTCAACGGCTGGTGGATGGCGGATTTGTGGATGGTGCTCAAAAGACCGTCACCGGCCGGACCCTGGGAGAGGAATGCCGGGAAGCCAGAGAAACGCCGGGCCAGGAGGTGTTGCGCCCGCTGTCCAACCCTGTCAAGAACACGGGTGGCCTGGTGATCCTGCACGGCAACCTGGCCCCGGAGGGATGCGTGATCAAGGTGGCCGGCCACGAGAGGCTCTACCACCGAGGTCCGGCGCGCGTCTACGATCGGGAGGAGCCGGCCATGGAGGCGGTGACCCGTGGAGAGATCCAGGCGGGTGACGTGATGGTCATTCGCTACGAGGGCCCTCGTGGAGGACCTGGCATGAGGGAGATGCTGGGGGTTACGGCTGCCGTGGTGGGAGCAGGGCTGGGCGAGAGCGTGGCCCTGCTCACCGACGGGCGATTCAGCGGCGCCACCCGAGGACTCATGGCCGGCCACGTGGCACCCGAGGCAGCGCGCGGCGGCCCCATCGCAGCGGTACGCGAAGGGGACATGATTGTGGTGGACATCGACCGGCGTCGGCTGGATGTCGAGCTGTCCGAGGAGGAGATTGGGCGGCGCCTGTCCCAATGGACCGAGCCCGAGCCGCGCTATTCCTCCGGGGTGTTCGCCAAGTACATGGCTCTGGTTTCTTCGGCCTCACAGGGAGCGGTCACAAGACCCACTGCGGGTTAGCGCTGTGGCTTACCCTCGGCAGAGAGGGATCGGCGGCGGGGACATGCCGCGCAGGTGAGAGACTCTCCCTTGGAGTCGAACAGGTCGGGGCCGCCGCAGGAGCCGCGCAGGCAGGGTCTTTTGAAGAAAAGGCCTACTGCCATGAGGACCATGACCACACCCACCACAACCAGCGTGACAAGGAAAAGACTCACGATCCACTCTCCCTCTCCGTGTCCGGACCAGTCCCGGTAGGCTTGCCCCCGAAATGACGCTGGAAGGCCGGCGTTTCCCTCTCACGGAAGGATCCCTCGCGGGTCCGCACCAGGAACAGCGCCGCCAGATCCTGCTCGGCCGCCAGGCGGTAGCCTTCGTCTTCCCCCAAGACCATCAGGGCCGTGGCATAGCCGTCGGCCCGCATGCAGGAAGTGGCCACCACGCTGACGGAAGCCAGCTCGTGCCTGACCGGACGGCCCGTCCTGGGATCGATGGTATGGGAGAGGTGTCCATCCTCCGCCTCGCGAAAATTTCGGTAGTCTCCGGAGGTGGCAACGGCCAGGTTCTCCAGGGGAAGGATTCGCTGGAAAGCCCTGCCGCCGGATATCGGTTTCTCAATCGCAATCCGCCAGGGGTTCCCGCCGGCATTGCGGCCGCTGGTTCTCACCTCGCCTCCCAGTTCCACCATATGCCTGGTGAGGTTCATTTCGGCCAGGACTTCCGAGATCCTGTCGACGGCATGCCCCTTGGCAATTGCCGAGAGGTCCAGGTAAAGGGCCGGCTCCTGCTTGAGAATCGTCGAATCCCGGGGGAACAGTTCAATTTTGGCCCAACCGCTTCGCAACTTCAACTGCTCTATCTCGGCGGCCGTCGGGGGCGATGCGGGGTGAGGCGCGGGCCCGAAGCCCCAGGCATTGACCAGGGGGCCGACCGTTATGTCGAAGGCTCCGCCCGTCATCCGGCTGATTCTTTGGGCTTCCGCCAGCACGGTGAAGGTTTCCCGGGAAAGCGGTTGGGGGGTGGTTTCCCGCGAGCGGTTCAGGTGGGAAATTTCGGAAGCTTCCCTGTAGGTCGACATCTTGCCGTCGACATCCTGCAGTTGCGCCTGAATGGCCTCGCGCACCGCCTCCTGCCGTTGTTCCGGCAGCCGGGATGCCACCACCTTCACCTCGAAGGTCGTCCCCATGCTGCTTCCCTGGAAGCGGTATTCCTGGACGAAGTCTGGCGCCTGACATCCCGTTGCAACCGTCAGCAGGACCAGCAGGAGATACCCGGCCGCCGATCCGGGACGGCCTGGTTGCCGAGCGGCATGAACGGCCGACTTCGAAGTCGTAGGTCCGCGTCCCGATGGCTTGTCCCGGGCCACGACCCGGCCCGAGCCCGGCTGACGCCCACGGCTACCTGTTGCCGCCGCATTCGCGGCTGTCAAGGAGGCTGGCTCATGCAGCGTTTTTGCAGATGAGTAACGGGCTTGCGCTTGAGTTTGGTTCACCGGTGTTTGCCGCCGCTGCGTTCGCGGCTCTAACCCCCTATGTGACGTCTGCGTCCCAATGGCTCGTCCCGGGCCACGGCCCGGGACATATTCCAAATAGAAAAGCACGTTTCCCCTTGCAGTGTTGTGGGTTAGGGGAGAGCTGCGAATGCTGCGGCTGACGTGGGTTACCCGGCGAGACGCTACCTACGGGCCATCCTTATAGAGCTGCGTAGCTGCGGCTCAGGGTAGCCCCGGGCGGCAGCCCGGGGTCGTATGGTTTCTACGCCAACCCAGCCGCGAATGCGGCGAATAGAAAGCACCCGTTCGAGAACGCATTGCTTTCCCAATGAAATACCGCCCCACGTCACGCTTACACGCTGCCGCCACCCACGCGGCACTTCCTGTGCTACTGATTGTCACTCTCGGGACGCCGCGTTTGCCCCCCTCCGGCTCGACTGCGGGCGGAATCTCCTATGTGGCGATCTCGCCGATTCCGTCCCCCCACCGGTTCGACTGCGGGCGGAGCCCTTGTCTCACCGACTCCCCCTCCAGGGGGGAGTGATACTTGAGGCTTGCACAAGGCGTATTGCCCGATTCCTGGGTGCGATGTAAAACATGTTCGCGGTCTAATGTGTAAACGACGTGGCCGTTTTGTACCGAAGCCGAGCCGGCAGGCGAAGGCTGATGCGGTGGGGGGGACACCGGGCTGCCAGGTTGCGGCCAAGCCAAGTCGCTTCAGCTACACCGGCTGTGAAATACCGGCCTAGCCGCCGAAGTCGTCGAAGGCGATGTTCTCCGGCTCTACCCCCAGGTCATCCAGCATCTTGAAGCAGGCATTCATCATCGGGGGGGGACCACAGATATAGTACTCGATGTCTTCCGGGGCGGGGTGGTCCTTGAGGTAGTTGTCGTAGAGGACCTGATGGATGAAACCGGTGTAGCCGGTCCACTGGTCCTCGGGCAGGGGTTCCGACAGGGCCAGGTGCCATTTGAAGTTGGAATTTTCAGCCTGGATCTGGTTGAAGTCATCGAGGTAAAAGGCCTCGCGGAGGCTGCGGGCTCCATACCAGAAGCTGACCTTCCGCTGAGTGTTCAAGCGGCGAAACTGATCGAAGATGTGGGAGCGCATGGGGGCCATGCCGGCGCCGCCGCCGATGAAGACCATTTCCGCCTCGGTGTCCTTGGCGAAGAACTCGCCGAAGGGGCCTGAGATGGTGACGTCGTCGCCCGGCTTCAGACCGAAGGTGTAGGAGGACATCTTTCCCGGAGGCGTTCCCTTGGGGCTGCGGGGAGGCGGGGTGGCCACCCGGATATTGAGCATGATGATCCCCTTTTCCTCCGGATAGTTGGCCATGGAGTAGGCTCGGTCCACGGGCTCCTCCACCGTGGACTGAATCTCCCACAGATTGAACCGGTCCCAGTCCTGGCGGAACTCTTCCTCGATTTCGAAGTCCCTGTATCCGACGGTGTGGGGTGGACAGGTGATCTGGATGTATCCTCCGGCGCGGAAGGGCACCTCTTCGCCGACAGGCAGCTCCAGCACCAGCTCCTTGATGAAGGTGGCCACGTTATGGTTCGAACGCACCTTGCAGCGCCACTGGCGAACGCTGAACACCTCTGGCGGGACACCGATCTTCAGGTCCTGCTTGACCTTGACTTGACAGGAGAGCCGGCACCCTTCCCGAGCCTCCCTGCGGGTGATATGGGGGGGCTCGGTGGGCAGCATGGCGCCGCCGCCCTCGAAGACGTCCACCTTGCATACGCCGCAGCTCCCCTTGCCACCGCAGGCCGACGGAATGAAGATCTTACGGGCCGCCAGGGCGCCCAGCAGGGTCCCTCCCGCGGGCACCTGAATGGTGTTGTCGGCATCGTCGTTGATCACGATGTTGACTTCGCCGCCGGCCACCAGCTTGCTCTTGGCGACCATCAGCACCACCACCAGCGAAAGGATGACCACGGTGAACATGATCACGCCCAGAATCACAGTCACAGTCATCAGGAACCGTCCCTCCTGCGATGCTTAAGTGTCCTGCCTCCTAGAGCTGAATGCCTCCAAAAGCCATGAATCCGATGGCCATCAGGCCGGTCAGGATAAAGGTCATGCCCAACCCCCTCAGCGCCGGGGGAACATTGCTGTAGCGCATTCTTTCCCGGATGGAGGCCAGAGCCACCACCGCCAGGAACCAGCCGATCCCGGAACCCAGTCCGAATACCACGCTCTCACCGAAGTTGTAGTCCCGCTCCACCATGAAGAGGGAAGCGCCCAGAATGGCGCAGTTGACGGCAATCAGGGGCAGGAAGACTCCCAGTGCCGCGTAGAGGGTGGGTACGAAGCGGTCCAGGGTCATCTCCACGATCTGGACCATGGCGGCAATGGTTCCGATGTAGCAGAGGAATCCCAGAAAGGAAAGGTCGTAGCCGGCCAGATCGGGATGGAGCCAAGCCAGAGCCCCCTCCGTGAGGGCGTATTTGAACAGCAGGTTGTTGATCGGCACCGTCACCGTGAGCACGAAGATCACCGCCAGGCCCAGGCCGAAAGCGGTGTTGATCTTCTTGGATACCGCCAGGAAAGAGCACATGCCCAGAAAGAAGGCCAGGGCCATGTTCTCCACAAAAATCGTCTTGACGGCCAGACCGAGATAATGTTCCAGCATGCCGTTCAGCCCTCCTCTTCCACCTGGTCGTGCTTCCAGACACGCAGCGCCCAGATGAAGCCGCCGATAATGAAAAATGCGCCGGCCGACAACGTCATCAATCCGTTGGGCGAGTACCACCCTCCCTCCGTCGCCAGGGGGAACACGGTGTGGCCAAAGAGTTTTCCGGACCCCAGCAGTTCCCGGAAGAAGCCGGTGGCCAGCAGTATCAGGCTGTAACCAAAGCCGTTGCCCAGGCCGTCCATGATGCTCAGGCTGGGCCGATTCTGCATGGCGAAGGCTTCAGCCCGCCCCATGATGATGCAATTGGTGATGATCAAACCCACGAACACCGAAAGTTGCTTGCTGATGTCGTAGAGGTAGGCCTTCAGGAACTGATCGGCGATGATCACCAGGGACGAAATGATGGTCAGCTGCACGATGATGCGGATGGAGCTGGGGATGTTGTTGCGAAGCAGGCTGACGAAGAAGTTGGAAAAGGTCAGAACGAAGATCACCGCCCCGCACATCACCACCGAGGTCTCCATCTTGGTGGTCACGGCCAGGGCCGAACAGATCCCCAGCACCTGCAGAGCGATGGGATTGTTTTCAAAGAGTGGATCGAGTAGCGCCTTGCGCCCGGGACCTGCCATTTCGCTTCCTCAGGATGACTTGCGGGTGTCGCGAAGTCTCTTCAAAAAGGGTCCGAATCCGTTTTCTCCCAGCCAGAACCGCAGCATGTTGGTGACGCCCCGGCTGGTAATGGTGGCGCCGGCCAGTCCGTCAACCCGATGAGGATCCTCCTCGGGAGGACCGGCCTGCCCCTTGATCACTTCGATCACCGTTTGACCGGCGCCGTCGAAGGCGAGCCGGCCGGGCCAGCGGGCCTTCCAGCGGGGATTGTCGACCTCGCCTCCCAATCCGGGGGTCTCGCCGTGTTGGTAGTAGGTGAGCCCCCGCACCGTCCTGGTATCGGCATCCAGGGACAGGAAGCCGTAAAGCGTGGACCAGAGCCCGTATCCCTCGATGGGGAGCACCACCATCTGCAGTTCCCCGGAGTCGTTGAGAACCTGGTAGACCACGGCGTGATTGGGCAGACGACTGATGCTCGAGTCGTTGGGCGGGGCTTCACGGCTGGAGTCGGGATCGTTGCGGGCTTTCCTCTGGTCAAAGGCAGAGGGGTCGATGTCCGGAACCTCCTCTCCGGACTGCAGGTCGACGACCACCGGCTTCACCACCCGAAATCGTTCCTGAACCTGTGCGGCGTCCAGTCTTTCGGTGGGTCGAGCCAGGCCTGCCGCCAGCAGGACGTTCTTGCGTTTGTCCAGGGCCGCGTTGGCCTGCTGCATTTCGCTGAGCGACACCGCCGAGGAAGAGACCAGCACGGCGCAGGCGACGCAAATCAGGCCGGCAAAGAGAATGGTGTAGCCGACGCTATGCTGCATAGCGGGCCCTCCTGCGCTTGACGTTGGCCTGAACCACGAAGTAGTCGATCAGGCCGGCAAACAGATTGACGAAGAGAATGGCCAGCATCATTCCCTCGGGGTAGGCCGGGTTGACCACCCGGATCAGGATAGCCAGGACCCCGATGCACAGACCGTATATGTACTTCCCGGTGTTGGAGTGGGAAGCCGAGACCGGGTCGGTGGCCATGTAGACTGCGCCGAAGGCCCACCCCCCCAAGACCACGTGCCAACCGAAGGGAACCGCCAGCAGGGGATTGGTGTCGGAGGCGATGGCATTGAGAAGGGTCGAGGCCGCCAGGGAGCCCAGCACCACACTCAACATGATGCGCCAGGAGCCCACCTTTGTCACGATCAGAATCAAGGCTCCGATGAGACACCCCAGGGTCGAGGTTTCGCCCATGGACCCGGGGATCAGACCCAGGAAGGCGTCCCACCAGCTCAGTCCCTCCAGGAGCACTTGATGCCCCAGGGTAGCCGCCTCGGCCAGCCAGGTCGCCCCGCTGACGCCGTCGGCGCTGGTTTGTGCCGCTACCCAGACCTTGTTTCCCGAAATCTCGGCGGGATAGGCAAAGAAGAGGAAGGCCCTGGCCGTCAGTGCCGGGTTCAGGATATTCATTCCCGTCCCCCCGAAGATCTCCTTGCCGACGATCACGCCGAAGGCAATGCCCAAGGCCACCTGCCACAAGGGTATGGTTGGCGGCAGGGTCAAGGGGAAGAGCATTCCCGTCACCAGGAACCCCTCGTTGATTTCGTGCTTGCGGATGACAGCGAAAAGAGCCTCGCAGTGGCCCCCGATCAGGAAGGTGACCAGCAGCACGGGAAGGTAGTAGAGCGCACCGTGCAGCATGCAGGCCATTGGGTCGCCCGGGTCGAACCCGCCCAGCCCCAATTGGATCATCACCGCCGTCTGCCAGGTCTCCAGGGGGAGGGCCCCCTGGGAGATGGCCCGATGGGCCTGCAGGCCGGTGTTGTACATGGCCATGAACACCGCGGGAATGAGAGAGATGACCACCGTCACCATCATGCGCTTCAGGTCGAGTCCGTCCCGGACGTGGGAGCCGCCCTTGGTGACCTGTCCCGGCGTAAACAGAAAGGTGTCGAGCGCTTCGTAGAAGGGATAGGCGCGTTCCAGAGCTCCGCCCTTGTGAAAGTGCTTGGCCTGTGAATCCAGAATGGTGCGCAGGATCTTCATCAGCCTTCCTTCTCGATAGTGGTCAGAACCTGTCGCAAGAGGGGGCCGTACTCGACCTTGCCCGGGCAGACGAAGGAACACAAGGCCAGGTCCTCTTCATCCAGCTCCAGGCAGCCCAGTTCTACGGCCTTCTCGGTATCGCCCGCCAGCAGGGCCCTCAGTACGAAAGTGGGAAGGATGTCGAAGGGGAAGACGCGCTCGTACATCCCGATGGGAACCATGGCCCTGGAGGATCCGTTGGTCGAGGTGGTGAAGCGGAATTTCCTGCCCGGTATCAGCTTGGAGAGGTAGGTGTTGATGGTGGAATAGCGGTTGACCCCGGGCGAAAGCCATCCCAGGAACTCCCGGGAGCGGTTTTCCGGGAGAACGGATACTTGTTGATGATAGCGTCCCAGAAAGCCGAACGCCTCGCCCGAGGCAGTCCGGCCGGAAAGGACCGATCCCGAGATAATGCGGGACTCTCCTTCGGTCAACTCTCCCTGGGTGAGATCCCTGGTGGAGGCGCCCAATCGCGTCCTGAGCAGACGGGGCTGCCGGACCGAGGGGCCAGCCAGAGAGATGATCCGCTCCGGGTGCAACTGTCCGTCAGCGAAAAGTCTGCCGATTTCCACCACGTCCTGGAAGTTCAAGTGCCAGACCAGGCGATTCCTGTCTACCGGGTCGAGGGTGTGAATGTGGAAGCCGACGGTGCCGGAAGGATGAGGTCCTCTGAACTCCTCCCGGCGGAACTGGGAGTCGGAAGGAACGGGGAACCCGCTCGCCGGGCTCTCGCAAATGAAGACCGGCCCTTGGGTCAGCCTGGCCACGGTCCGCAGTCCCCGTTCGAAGGCCGCCTCCTGTCCTTCCAGCGCCAGGCGGGCAGGAAGCGCGTGAGGGTTGCTGTCCGTGGCGGTGACGAAGATCGAGCGCGGGGTTTCGGCCGGGTTGGCCACCCTGCCGAAGGGCCGGGCCCGCAACGCCGTCCAGAGGCCGGATTCGAGCAGTAGTTCCTGGACTTCGGTCCTGGTGAGGGAGCCGGGGTGCCGTCCGGTATAGGCGCTGAAGGTGACACTGTCGGCGCGGCCGCCCAGCTCGGAGGCGTCCAGTTGAATGACCAATGACTGAAAGGCGCGCCGCTCCCCCCGGTGGATGGCCGTCACCCGGCCCGAGGCCGGCGAGGTATATCGAACCCCGGAGGTCTTCTTGTCTTCGAAAAGGAGTTGGCCTCGACGAACCTCGTCCCCGACCCGCATGTGCATGGTCGGGCGCATACCCGGGTAGTCGGCGGCCAGCAGGGCCACCTGATGCGCCGGCGAGGCTGTGTCAATTCGGTGCTCGGGCTCGCCGGCGATTGGAAGATCCAGACCTTTGGTGTTTCTGTGAAGCATTCGACCTAAGGGTGGGGCCACCGGAAAGTCTCTCCCGGCGTTCGGAGCCGTCGAGCGGACTCCGCCAAACCGGGACAGCCTCCCGGAACCGACTCATAGGAGTGTGGCGCCACCAGACTACCGGCCTCCTCTCCGGCCTCCTCTGTTGTCCCGGTCTTGGCAGAGAGGTGCAGCCACCGCTGTGACGGCGGCGGCATCGATCGAGGACGTCGACATTCGAGTGTAAGTGGAATTCAAGGCGGGCAACGGAAACATCATCCCTTACGCCATGTTGTGAATAATCTCACAAACGAAAGCTTAACACCATGCCGGCGCAGAACACAAACGAAAGTTGGGGGCGATTCAAGCAGAAATTTTGCCGGACCGTCTCCTGATTCGCCGCGGGAGGGAGTGGACGGTTCAAGCACTCTTGCCCCAGGGGGTACAATCAAGGAGTCTGACGCGCAGCCAAGAGGATCAGGGACTATCTAATGTCAGTTGCGCCACCGGAATCCGGGGAAAGGAATGATGCACCATGTTGATGAACCTGCGACCGTTTTGGGCGGATATGGGAAT
This sequence comes from Acidobacteriota bacterium, assembly GCA_028875575.1. NCBI lineage: Bacteria > Pseudomonadati > Acidobacteriota > Acidobacteriota bacterium. The sequence goes on along the minus strand of JAPPDF010000092.1, from coordinate 821 downwards.
CGGTCTTTATTGGCAACTCATGGCAGTTTGGTTCGTGGCGGCGGCCTTGATGGGCTGTTCCGCCTCCGGACCGGGAAACCCGAAGGTGCCCAAGGGGGCCAAGAGCTCGGGTGGAAAGCAAGCTCGGATCGAAACCGAAATGGGCAACATTACCATTGAATTCTACGCGGACGACTCTCCCACGGCCGTGGAGAACTTTCGCCTGTTGGCGGAGCATGGCTACTACGACGGACTCACCTTTCACCGGGTGGTGGAAGGCTTCATGATCCAGGGGGGAGACCCCCGAGGGGATGGGACCGGGGGCGAAAGCGCCTGGGGAGGCGAATTCAACGACGACATCGATCGTGGTTCCACCCTTTACCGGCGGGGCTATCGCCGCGGCATTGTAGCCATGGCCAACGCCGGCCCCGATACCAACGGCAGCCAGTTCTTCATCATGCACGGCAATTCGCGCCTGCAGCCCAACTATGTGATCTTCGGCAACGTGGTGGAAGGCATGCCGGTGGTGGATGCTCTGGCAACTGTTCCGACGGCCCGCAGCAGCAGCGGTGAGATGAGCCGGCCCACCCGGCCGCTGGTGATTAAAAAGGTCGAAATCCTGCCCTAGAATTAAGCTAACTATCTCCGACGGAGGTTCCACCGGGAAGCGGTCGGCACCTGTCTGAAACACCCCTGTTTCAGCCGCCCTGTCGCACGGTCCGGAGCCGAGCCTACCCCCCCACCGCATCAGCCTTCGCCATTCGGCGCTACTTTGCAGCGTCGCGATTGCCCCCCTCCGCATCAGCCTTCGCCTGCGGCTCGGCTTCTGCGACTCCCCCTCA
>JAPPDF010000091.1 GCA_028875575.1 Acidobacteriota bacterium | reverse complement strand
TCCTCGTCGTGGTCGTGGTCCTCGTCCTCGTCGTGGTCCTCGTCCTCGTCGTGGTCGTGGTCTTCGTCCTCGTCGTGGTCGTGATCCTCGTCCTCGTCGTGGTCGTGATCGTCGCCTTCGTCCTCATGGCCTCCGTGACCATGGTGTCCGTGGAACTCCTGAACGAAGGGCACACCGTAGGCGCCGTCGTCGAATTTGGCTTCTACGCTGAAGAAAACCTTTTTCCCGTACCAGCCCACGCCCCCGCCGCCATTTTTGAGTTGAGAGCGCGAATTGTAGATCTTGCCCTGTCCCGGCGCCGTGTAGTCACCGGCTCGCACACCCCCGCCGCGGCCCCAGATCATCCAATTGCCGGTTCCGTACTCCATTCCGGCGCTGCCCCCACCCAATGCATTGGCGCTACCGGCCGATCCGGTCACGAATCCGCGAAACCCCTTGTGGGCATGGCGGTGCGCTTCATGGTGGCGGCTGATGGCATTGACGGTGCCGCCCATGGCATTGCCGCTGTAGAGCAGGGTGGCCGGTCCCTTGACGATCTCCAGCCTCTCCAGTTGCGCGGGATTGATCAACTCGCCGTGATCGCCCGACTGGGACGAAAGCGTGCCTGTCCGGATGCCGTCTTCCATGATCAGCACCCGATCGCCGTCAAATCCGCGCACGATCGGCCGGGCGGGACCCGGTCCGAAGCCTCGCTTGGCAATCCCGGTGCCGACTCTGTGGTCCAGCAACTCCCCCAGAGAGATATCGGTCGATTGGCCCAGCTCATGGGGCCCGATCGATTCCACGCTCTGAAAGGACTCGAAGGTCGTTTCCCGCTTCTCCGATCCGGTCACCGTGATCTCATACTGAGGGGGCGCCAACACCAGCAGGAAGTCGGCCTTGGCCTCGCGGCCGGGCTCGACGGTCACCGTGGTGGAGGCTTCGGTAAACAGGCTGTCGAGGTGGGATTCAACCGTGTATCTGCCGGGAGGGACCTGCTGGAAACGGTAGCTTCCATCATCCTGGCTGAGGGTGCTCCGACCCAGTTCCACAATCGTCACGCTGGCGCCGTGCAGAGGATCTCCGCTGGACTTCAGAGAGACGTTGCCCGTCAGGCTGCCATCGGGTTGAGCCTGGAGAGCAGGCTTGGTCGCCAGTGAAAGAGCGGTTGCAGCCACGAGGGAGAGCAACCCCGGTCCGATACGCATTGTTTCCTCCTCTTATCCTGCAAAACCATTACAGCCGCCAGATTAGGCACCCATTCGCCGACAGGCGAGGGGAAAGTCACCAGCGGGTCCTCTGGAAGGATGAGCGGGATAAAGTGTTTTGACATCATTGTTGAGTGCCTATGGCAGGCGCATTCCTCCTGACCTGCGAGGCGCTCCTGCGGTAACCTGCCTCCTGGATTTTGTCCCTGCGAATGTTCCGCGCTGGGGACGGACGTATTAGTATGGGGATGGTTCAGTTACCTTGACCGAATCCACTCTGCAACCGCAATGCTGTCCTGAATGGGGCCGGAGACGACATGCCGTTTTCACCCTCTGGAAACAAGGGCCTATCCGGGCCCGCTGATTTGCGCCCGTCCGTTTCCGAGCGACTCGAAGGCTCCATCGAGCGGGTCACCTTCTTCAGCGAAGAGAACGGGTTTTGTGTGCTTCAGGTCAAGGTGAAGGGACAGCGGGATCTGGCGACCGTGGTGGGTTCGGCGCCGATCGTCAACTCCGGAGAGTGGCTCAGCGCCGAAGGCTCCTGGGTCATCGACAAGAACCACGGGCGTCAGTTCAAGGCGGGGCAACTCAGATGCATCCCGCCCACGACCGCCGAAGGCATCGAAAAATACCTGGCCAGCGGCATGGTCAGGGGCATTGGACCGGTCTACGCTCGAAAGCTGGTGCAGAAATTCGGCGAGGAGATCTTCGAAATCATCGAGGAGCACCCTGCCTGTCTGGAAGCGGTGGAGGGCATCGGACCGGGCCGCAGGAAGCGCATCACTCAGGCCTGGTCGGATCAGAAAGCGATCCGGGAAATCATGCTCTTCCTCCACTCTCACGGTGTCGGAACCCGGCGAGCCGCACGGATCTACAGGACCTACGGGTCCAATGCGGTGGCCCAGGTCCGGGAGAATCCCTACAGGTTGAGCCAGGACATCACGGGAATCGGGTTCAAGACGGCCGACCAGATTGCCGCTAATGTCGGGATCTCGCGGGATTCGGCTCTGCGGGCGCGGGCCGGACTCAACCATGTTCTGCTGGAAGCCACCCAGGCCGGAAACTGCGCGCTACCTGCCTCCCAGCTCCACCAGGAAGCGATGAAGGTCCTCGAAATCCCTGAAACCATCGTGGAAGAGGCCCTGGCCTGGATGATTGCGCAGGGACAACTGCTGAGGGAAAGTCTGGAAGGGGAAGACCTGATCTTTTTGCCGCACCTGGCGAGCGCCGAGAGTGTCATAGCGGCCAGGATCGGCCAGTTGGCCCGGGCTCGGGCCGACTATCCGGCGATCGACCTGGAAAAAGCCATTGCCTGGTGCCAGCAGCGCTCGGGCAAGGTCCTGGCGGAAAGTCAGCGAGAGGCTCTGGTTCAAGCCCTGAGTCACCGGGTCCTGGTGATCACGGGGGGCCCTGGAGTGGGCAAGACCACTCTGATGAACTCGATCCTGATGATCCTCAGAGCCAAGAAAGTGAAATGTCTGTTGTGCGCTCCCACGGGCCGGGCGGCCAAGCGGCTCTCCCAGGCCACCGGGCTGGAAGCCAAGACTATCCATCGCATGCTGGAGGTCATTCCGGCTACCGGTCGATTCGCCAGGAACCGGCGCAATCCCCTGCAGTGCGACCTCATGGTGGTGGACGAGTGTTCCATGCTGGATGTCCCGCTCATGAGCCATCTGCTGGCCGCTCATCCTCCCGGAGGCTCCCTGATTCTGGTTGGAGACGTGGACCAGCTTCCCTCGGTGGGGCCGGGGATGGTGCTGCAACATGTGATCGCCAGCGGGGTGGTGCCGGTGGTCCGGTTGAAGGAGGTCTTTCGTCAGTCCAGGGACAGCCGCATCATTACCACCGCCCATGAGGTCAATAGCGGCAAGGCTCCGGCCCCGGTCTCGGGAACTGCTCCCGACTCGGACTTCTACTTCCTGGAGAAAGATGATCCGGAGCAGATCGCAGGCCTGATGTCGAGGTTGATCCAGGAGAGGATCCCCAGGCGGATGGGCGTCGACTCCATCCGCGACGTCCAGGTGCTGTGTCCCATGCATCGCGGGTCGCTGGGGGCCCGGGAGGTGAACCGGAGGCTGCAGGAACTCCTCAACCCGGCTCGGCCGGGACGGGAGGAGGTCGAGAAGTTCGGATGGAAATTTCGAGTCGGGGACAAGGTCATTCAGATGGAAAACAACTATGACAAGAATGTCTTCAACGGCGACATGGGGCGGATAGAAATGGTCGACCCGCTGGACAAGGGCGTGGCCATCCGATTCGAGAGTCAGAAAGTGATCTACGACTTCAACGAGCTGGACCAGCTGGCTCCCGGGTATGCCATCTCGGTTCACAAGAGTCAGGGGTCGGAATTTCCGGTGGTGGTCATTCCCCTGGCCATGCAGCAGTATCTGCTGCTCCAACGCAACCTCATCTACACCGGGATCACTCGGGGGAAAAAGCTGGTGGTGGTCATCGGGCAGGCCCGGGCGCTGCAGGCGGCGGTCAGAAACAACAAGCAGGAGCGCCGGTACTCGGGACTTCTCAGCCGTCTGCGGGGTGGCACCGCCGCAGCGGTGCAACCCTAGTATCCTGTCTTGAAAAATAGGATTACCATAGAGCCTCTTGCAAAATCCGGCAGCGGGACGTCTGCCGGGAATAGCCACAAAAGGCACAAAAACACAACTTGTGACTTTTGTGCTTTTTGTGGTTAGACAGCATTCTTGACCAAGTCGCACCCAATATTGAAAAAGGCAGAACCTCAGGTTTGCCGGCAAGATGACCTGTCCCGCTACGAATTTCGCGAAAGGTTCCATAAGAAGACGAACCACGAATGGACACCAATGAACACCAATAGCATTGATACGGGGAAGCCGGGCGGTCTCGGGAACCGGGTCTTGAATCGCCGAACGCGGCGCGGCCCGTTCGTTCGGAACCAATCCTGCCAAGTCGTTTCCAGAGAGACAGGGTCCCAGGCGGCAAGGCCGGCCCGCACCGGGAAGCCCCTGCTCGGATCCGGAGGGCCCTGGACGGGCCGCGCCGGCATTGCGTTGGCCGGCGGTCTCGTCTGGTTGCTGCTGGGCGTCTTCCACCAGGGGGCCGAACGATACGTGGCCATCGACAATGTCTGCGCCTGGCCCAACCTGACACTGATGCCGGACGGAAGCGTGGTGGCGACCATCTTCAACCGGCCCTATCACGGATTGGACGTCGGTGACGTGGAGTGCTGGTATAGCCCGGACGGCCGTCTTTGGGAAAAACGGGGCAGCCCGGCAGTTCACGAGGGGAAGAGCAATCGGATGAACGTGGCGGCCGGATTGGCCCATGACGGATCCCTGGTGGTGCTGGCCTCGGGATGGGGTGGTCGTGATTTCCGGGAAAAGATTCTGCCCACTCTGGTGGCGCGATCATCGGACGGCGGCAGGAGCTGGAGTCGATCCTCCTCGGTGCAGTTGCCGCAGGAAGTGGATTTCCTGATTCCCTTCGGAGACATCGTTCAGGGCGAAGGCAAAATGCTGGCGGCCAGCTTCTACCACGAAATCCCGGGGACGGCTAACGCCTACCTGTTGTTCAGTCGGGACGATGGACGCAGTTGGGGCGAAGCCGTCAAGCTGGCGCCCCATGACTACAACGAGACGGCCCTGTTGCTGCTGCGCCCCGATCGCTGGCTGGCCGCCTCCCGGAGTCACGCCGACGGCCATCTGGCGCTTTTCGTCTCGGAAGACGAGGGGAAGCACTGGGCCAAGTCGGAACTCCTGACCCTTCCCGGGCACCATCCGGCCCACCTGCTGCGGATGGCCGATGGTCGCGTCCTGCTGACCTATGGGATTCGGGAGAAAGGGCACCACGGCATCGGCTACCGTACCAGTGAGGACGAAGGCCAAACCTGGAGTCGTCCCACCCGCATCGTCAACCTTGAAGAAACCACCGACGGAGGATACCCCTCGACCGTCCAGATGGCGGATGGAACCCTGCTGACCGCCTACTACAGCAACCGGATCCCCCAGCACCGGCGCTACCACATGGGAGCGGTGCGCTGGGTCTTGGAGAAGTAGAGGGTCTGGGTCTTTGCTCGTTTGGCCCTCAATCGCACATTGGGTAGGATTCCTTCGACTCGGCGAGCTTGCCTATGTCCTTAATCCCAACTTGGTCTAACGGTTGTTTGAAAGTTCGATGCGCTCCTGGAGCTCGGAGGCAAGTTTCTGCGCCTCGGCTACTTGCTCGGAGGTCATGGTCAGTCTGAGCTCGTCCTTCAACTTGAATGCTCTCTCTTCACCCTGGGCAGCGGCAAGAATGAACCAAGTATAGGCTTGTACATAGTCCTCCGGCACTCCCTCGCCCTTGGCGTACATGTCGCCCAGCGTGAATTGCGCGCTGGCATGGCCCTGATCGGCGGCCAGCCGATACCACTTCACCGCCTCTTGGTGATTCTCCAGCACCTTTCTTCCATGGCGGTACATGAAGCCCAAGGTTGTTTGAGCCCTGGCGTGTCTGCGTTCAGCGGCTTGGCGGGTCCACTTCACTCCCTTCCGGTCGTCCTTCGGCACCCCCTTGCCAAGGAAGTACATGCGCCCCAGGGCGGCTTGGGCCTCGGGGTTCCCCTGATCGGCAGCTTTCCGGTACCACTTCGCCGCCGCTCGGTAGTCCTCCGGCACTCCGTCGCCCACGTGGTGCATATGGCCGAGATAAAGCTGAGCCTTGGGAAGCCCTTGTTCAGCGGCCTGGCGTGTCCAGGTGGCGGCTTCCACGAGGTTTTCCGCCACCCCCTCGCCCCTGGCGTACATGCGGCCCAGCCTGAATTGTGCGCTGGCATCTCCTTGTTCAGCAGCCCGGCGCAACTTTGCAATCTCCTGGTTTTCGGCTAACCCGGGGCGAGACCCGGCCAGAACGAGCACAATAGCGAGGAGAAGTTTCGACCTCGCTCTGCAAGTGCTTCGGTTGGTCGTGATTTTCATGCAACACCTCGCTTTCTCCCGCTAAGGCTGCCAGGCTGAGTGATTCCCCGACGTTTGCTGCTTGGACTTGCCTCCAGGCCCGATTTTTGGCGCCTATACTCCCATAAACAGTCGAAACGGCGATCGATTACAATTTTCTTGGAAGGGGTTGTTCAAGACTGCTAGGAGCCTTCTTTCGACAATGATCGCGCCCGGGCATCGATGCGGCGCTTGAGCAGAGTGATGGCACGATTCATGCGGACGGCGACATTGCCGCGAGATACGTGAAGGCGTCGTGAGATCTGCTTGTTGGAGAACCCCTGGTAGAGACGCAGCTTGATGACCTGGCGGTAGGTTCCCGGCAGCAGATCGATCATTTCCCTGAGTAGCATCAACAGTTCTCTTTCCTGGGCAAGAGCTTCAGGGTCCTGGGTCGGGGTTCTGTGGTCTTGAAGTGGATCTTCGCGGCGGCGGACCTGTTTCCCATGCAAGTCCTTGGCCGTGTTGGTAACGATCCGATGCACCCACGGACAGGCCTTCGGTCCGTTGAAGGAGGCATGATTGAGGGATTGAAGGATCTTGATCCAACTGGTCTGCAGGACATCATGCACCAGATCGTCGTCGCCGGCGACCCGCCTGGCGAGAGGAAAGAAGCGGCGGGAGCAGCAGACAATCCAGGCTTCGCTATTGCCTTCAAGCAGCGGACAATCTTTAGCGGCTTGCTTCAGTTTAGGAGTGGGCAGAACGTGAAAATCGTCAGACATCTCGGGCCCATGGTGCCGGCATCAATGGCCGCTAAACGGGATCGGTCCTTGAAGTATCGCCGAATGCGAGCCACGGCGGCAAGACCCGTCACCACGCAAGCCCTGCAGCAAAATCGGTCAGTTCATCAGCGGCGCCGGCACCGTCGCCAGGGATTCCTGCGCAGTCTGACCGGCTGACAGGTCGATGGGCTCCGAGTCCTTTACCAGGCTTCTCAGGTAATCGGGGTCCTTCTCATTACCGCTCTGGTGATCGACCAGAGCGCACAGCAGGTATTTTCCCGGGACCAGTCCTTCCAAGGAATAATGTCCACTCTGGTCCGTCTGAGTTGCCCGGGTGAAGCGGGAGGAAAAATCCCTTTGCCGGGGATCGTCGGCGAAGACCAAGACGGTTGCCCCTTCAGCCATTTCCTCCTCTTCCGCCTGTTGAACATGACCACTGATCCGAGCACCCTGGGAGGAAACGTGAATCTCCATTCCATCCAGCCGGTCATTGTTTTTCAGCTCTATCGGACGATCCGTGAGGTCCTGGCCGCCGACACGGATGGAAGAGACATAGTGATTGCCCGGCGGGAGCATGACCATCAGGTGATAGGGACCCTCGGGATGGTTCGCAATCTTGAAGGTGAGATCCTTTTCGATTGAGGCTCTAGTGCCACCGAAGGACAGTCGATTCAGATTGTCCTTCGATGGCAACATGTGCAACGAGATCCGGCGCCAATCCAGGGTGGACGCTTCACCTTCCACCAGGATCCTGCCGGTGATGTCTGCACCCTTGGCAAGCATCAGAGTCAAGCCGCTCAGGTCCTGGTCCACAACCTCGACGTTCGCAGTGGCCAACCGTTCATTCTCACCGCCGCCCGAACGGGCGTAGAGACGATATCCTCCCGGAAGAAGACCCGAAACCTTGAATTCGCCCTGCAGGTCCGTGTTCGTGTTCGGTCCCATTCCGGTGGGGAGTTCCTTGCCCGATTGCTTCATGGACATGATCCACACGGAGTGAGCCGGCTTGCCCTCCGGCGTCAGCACCCGGCCGCTGACGCTGTAACTGGCCCCCTCTATCACGGTGATCTTGAAGCCTCCCATTTCTTCTCCTGCAGTCATCTTGATGGTGGCCGCGTCCTCCACGCTCAGGACTCCGGGGTAGTAGGTCGGCGCGAAGGACCGCATCGGTCTTTCCGAGTCTCCAAACAAGGGACGAGGGGACACGCGCAGATAGTAGTTGCCAGGGGGGACACCGAAGATGCGGAAGTGCCCCCGGTCGTCGGTCTCGTCCTGTCTGTAGGGCAGCAGGCGGCCCTCGCCTCCCAGGCTCCGATAAACCCTCAAACGGACGGCAACCCGCTCCACAGGTTCCCTGTCCTGGTCCACCACCCTCCCCGCAACCACACCGCCTCGGATGAGATGGAAGTCAATGTTCTCGAGGACCTGTCCGGGACCGACGGTCAGAGCTGTCCCGACACTGTCTCTTCTGAAGCTATAGCCGGTCTTCTGGCCGTAATTGCGGGGAATGTAGCCGTGGCGGGTTGCCCTCAGTGTGTACTGACCAGGGTTAAGATCTCTGAATATATATTCCCCCTGGATGTCGGTCCGGGCGGTTCGGGGTGGGTCGTAGGGGTGTGCGGTCTTCGACCGGAGCGAGAGGGTGGCATTGGCCAACGGATTGCCATCGGCTTCAGTAAGCACCTGTCCCTGGATCACCCCGGGTTTTCGGTCCACAGGGTTCCGGCTGGTTGGCGCGCTCCAGGCAGCGTAGGCATCACGGTTCACCAAGCCTGTGCCCACGGAGAAGATGGACAAACCCGCCACAAATCCAATAATCAGGGTGAATTCCAGGACGCCGAGCTTGCGTGGCAGCCCGGTCGAGAGGAGATGGACCATCCGTCTTTTGAGGTCTGAACCGCCAATGGAAGAGGTGCCCACCAGCCGCTGCTCCACACAGGCTCTGACCACCTTCAGAATTCCAGAGATGTAGGTCTCCGGGGATTGCCTGATCCGCAAGACTTCTTCATCGCAGGCCCGCTCCCGCTCCTCGAACAATTTTCTGTCGATCAGCCATACCGGGGGATAAAACCACAGCAAGGAAAAGATGGCTTTCTGGAGCAGCACGGCGAGGTTGTCCCTGCGCTTCACATGAATCAGCTCGTGGAGTATGACTGCTTCTAGTTCCTCGTCGCTCAAGCGGCTTGCGACCCCTTCAGGCAATAAAACCGTGGGTCTCCAAATACCCAAAAGGCCTGCTTCGGTGACATTGGCTGAAACGAGGATGTCAACCTCCTGCGTCAACTGAAGCCGGGAGCGGACTCGGTTCAGGATCTCGGTTTCTCGCGAAGAGACGAGCCCATCGCTGATCCTGACTGTCCAGGCCAGGCTCAAAGAGCCTCTCACCCAGCGAACCACAAAGAACAGAAATCCGACCAGCCAGGTCAGCGTGAGCGTGCAGTAGAGCTCGTTGTGGGCGACAGCGGACACCGGCTGAGCCGCGGGCGGGGGGCTCAGGAGTATTGGCTGCAGAATTTCATAGACGGGTCTTCCCGGATCGGAAGCTGGAGCCCCATGGGCTGATTGTTCCAGGGGCGGAGAAGTCAAGGCTGGTGCTTCACCAGGGATTTCCGATACCAGCCATACCAACAGGACCGAGGGAACGAGCAGCTTGACCGTAGCCAGGAGCCAGAACCGGTAACGGGTGCTTGCCGGCGCTCGTCCAAGGAATTGGACACCCAAGGCCAGCAAGCCAACAAAGAGAGCGGTCTCCCAAAGGTGAACCGCAACGTTGGGCCACAGCCAGGAAGACCACTCTGACAGCCATGAATGTATGTTCATGAGAGATCATTCTCCTTTCCTGCTCGCCAACTCCCAGTCGGGATTCACTCGGGTTTTGGATCCACAGGAACGGTGTTTTTTCGACGGGTCCGTCTTTTCCGGAGGATCCTTTCGATGTCTTGCAGGTCTTCCAGAGTCAGTTTGCCTGTATCGGCCAGATGGGACATCACAGGCCGGGGTGAACCGCTGAACAAGTCCAGAAAATCGCTCACCAGCCGGCGGTAGGCCTGCCGTCGGGTGATGACGGGGACAAAAACATGGGCATTGCCGATCTTTCGCAATTTCCGTAGGGCACCCTTTGCCTCCAGGCGAGCGACCAGGGTTTGGACCGTCGTATAGGCGGGCTTTTTGCTTACAGGGAGCTGCTCGAGAATTTCCCTGGTGGAGGCCCTGCCGAGTTTCCAGAGTGCCTCCATGGCCTTGAGTTCAAGCGGTGACAGCTTGATATGGTTCCTCTGTGCCAAGAACACCTCCATGTCTTCAGGATTCCCGATAGAATGCGATCCGTAGTCCCAAGATCGGCTGAAGGGAAAACTGGTTTTCAGGGCAGGAAGTCTTCTCTATAATTCTCCCATATTTATAACCTCATATGTAGTAGATGTCAATAGAAACGTTTCTACCGGTGCAACGATTTCAGTTGTTCTTTTATGGAACGATGCTCCTGGAATGACACGCGTCGTGTTGCAGGGCAAGGGAGTCTTCGCGAGAGGTCATCCCCGGTCTTGTGTTTTTGGGAGCCTGTATCAACTGAAAGCCCGCAAAAATGTTGCTGCCTTCCAAGGAGGAGTTGACTCATAGGGTCCAATCGGAAGTGGAGAGGGAGTCACCGCGGTTTTGAGGTCTTGATGCGCTCCTGGATCTCAGCCGCCATTTTTTCAGCCTCGGCTACCTGCTCGGTGGTCATCTCTGTTCGCAACCAACGGTCTGTGGGCACTCTCTGTCCAAAAACAGTTTTGTAGGAACTGCCCCCTTTGTCCAGGGCGACCTTGAGCCAGGCGTAGCTCAGAATATAGTCAGTCATGAACGAATAGTCAGGGGGGTACTTACGACGGTAAAGACTCGACAATTCCATTTGAGCCATGTCGTGTCCCTGCTCGGCTGCTCGGGTAAACCAAGTCCGCGCCTCCAGCATCGCTTCGGCTTGTGCCTTCGGAAGAACCTCGAAATTCGGGAGGTCGTTTGAGGGAACCTTCTTGTACCACTGGTTGATATTGTCCCGAATCATCGCTCCGAGTTGGAACTGAGATTCAGGGTCTCCCCGCCGGGCGTCCTCGATGAGTGTCCTGATGCGCTCCACGGAGGCCTCGGCCTCCTGAAGAATCCGTTTAGCCACCGTGGCCTTCTCCGGGGCGGTGCCACCGAATGCCATCGGCGTTCCTGCAAGGACCGCTACAACCACCCATGCCTTCCATTTCGTTTCCATGTCGTCCCTCCTCAGTCTGTTCGTTCACCATGTATGGGCAGGTGCGATGCATCAAGGATTTTAAGCCTTACAAGTAGTAACGTCCGAGAAGCCCCATAATTACAACTTTTTTCGCAGCAGCCTTTTCGCGGGGGCAAAGAGAGGGACCGATTCTCACACGGAAATCCTCTCCACGATATTCTGCGTCACGCACCGGCGCCGCCGTTCATAGACCTGTGCGCGTGAATAGGGGACGTTGTTGAATTACTGGAATAACTTGTAAGGAGCGCATTGGAGAGGTTATCGAATCAAACCAGTTCAGCAGTGGCAGATTGAAGTTTTTCCAGTAATTCAACAACGTCCCCAGCGCTGCACGACTCATTTTGCAAAAGGCTCATATTGTTCATGGGGAATTCTCCCGCTTCCTCAGTCGTCTGCGCGGCGAACGATAGCGTCCTTTCGGAACCCACGGCCGTTCCAAGATCACGCCACACTTCCTGCACCCTACTCAAGAGTGTGCCTCCGGGAAAGCGATGCGGCCTCGGTCGAATCTAGCCTCGTCGCTTTCGGGATCGGGCTTCCTTGATGACGGGTCCATAGATCTCCTTGTCGAAAGGAGGGCAGCCGGTGGGGTGTTGGCCCCACGGGTGGGTTTTCTGGCGCATGAGGTAGGTGCAGAAAGTGAGGGTCTTGCAGGTGGTGGCCGGATTCAGGGCCCCTTGAGTCAGAATGTCCGTGGGGAGATCGGGATAGGCCAGGGCTCCCCGTCCGATTCCCATGATCGTTGCCCGGCCGTCCCGCAGGTTGGCCGCCCCGGCGTGGTGCTGCCAGTGTTGCAGCCAGCTGTAGCCGGTGCCCACGATGGGGAGATCCGGGAAGGCCTGCTGAATGTCTCCGCACAGCCGGAAGTGCCGGTCCACCCCGATCAGGGGATGCTCCGGGGTCTGGTAGTTGCCTTCGTCCGGCTTTTCGAAGGGGCGCCCGATGTGGGGGTTGGTGTAGGGATTTCCCATGGAAACGTTGACCAGGCCGACCCCCGACCGCTTCATAAGGGCGATGACCTGCTTGGGTTCGGTGAGATCGGGTTCCTGGGGTCTCTGTTCGTGGACGCCGAAGCCGTGGCGGTAGGGCAGGGAACAGGGCCAGGGCTCGCCCCGGCCACTGTCGGCTCCAGTCCGGTAGGGGAGCCCGTCGAAGACCCCGATCCGGGAGGCCAGCAGGAACCGGTCGTGGGTGACTGCCTTGATTTTTTCGATCGCGTTTCTGAGAAAACGGGTCCGGTTGTGCAGGCTTCCGCCGTAGCGGCCCTTCCTGGTCTTGGCCCCCAGCAGTTCATTGCCGAAGTAACCGTGGGTCAGCTTGATGTCGATGCCGTGAAACCCGATGTCGGCGGCCAGGCGGGCGGCTTGGGCGTAGGCGTCTTCCAGCCGTTCGATGGCGGCATCGTCCATCAGTGGATAGTCCGGCGGCAGGGGCACGCGCCTGGAACCGTCCAGGTAGGTCAGCCGGTCCACGATGGGGTGGTGGTGGCAGAGCAGGGGCCGGGGATGGCTGTAGCGTCCCGAATGGGTCAGTTGAAGGATAACCACCAGGTCGTCCACCGATCCGTGGACCTCCCGGTGAGCCTTCAGGGTCCGATCCAATAAGGACCGCAACGATCTGGCGGTGGCCCGGTTGAGCAGCAGCTGCCTCGGGTTGGCTCTGCCTTCCGGGACCACGGCCGTGGCCTCGAACCAGATCAGCTTGGCGCCGCCTCGGGCAAATCTGTCGTACCGCCGGAAGGTGAGGGCATCCGGCTCGCCCAGGGGGGTGCCGTCGCACCCCTCCATGGGATGGATGGCCAGAGAGTTGCCGGCCCGGTAGTGGCCGACGCGTACCGGCCGTCCCAGTAGGCTGCTGACGCGCCGGGTATCGGGTTCCAGGCGCAGATCCAGCTTTAGCCGCCGGGCTTCTCGGTCCAGTTCCTCCAACGTCTGGTAGTGGAAATAGCCTCGGGGCATCAGAATCACCCTCGCGTCGGTGACGACCCGGCGGACGCCGTTCCGTTTCAGGACCGCTCGAGATCCAGCACCTGCCCCTGTCCGCGCAGGATTTCCTGGAGCCGGTCCACTGGCACCTGGCGCGGCTGGAGATCTTGCTCCAGGGCCAGGTGGGCGGCTACGCCGGCGGCCTGACCCAGCGCCATCCAGGTCGGTTCCGTGCGAATCGAGGAGTAGGCCACGTGACTGGTGGAGGCAGCCACCGGGACGATCAGTCCGTCCACCTCCTCCGGAATCATGATGCGGTAGGGGATCTGATAGGGCCGGGTGTTTTCCAACATGTACAAATACCCTTCCAGCACGGCGGTGTTCCCGGGCTGGCGCTTGCGCACCGGAAAGCTGTCGACGGGGAACTCGCCCACGGCTACCGCGTCCTCGAAGCTGCCGGCCTCCGGCCTGGCCTGGTTTCGGCTGACATCCAGCTCCGTGAGCGTGTACAGACCCACCAGGCGGCGCGCCTCGCGAATATAGAGCTGAAAGGGGAAGTGCCCGTTGTCTGTGAACTCGTCCAGGGGCAGGTGATACTGGCGTGCAATGCGACGATGGGCCGGAGGAGCCTCCGAATCCTGCTGCAGAAACCACAGCAGGCCCAGCGTCAGGTTGCGGATCCTGGTCCGGATCTTCCGACGGACCTCCCGGTCTCCCTCGACATAGCCCTGATTTTCCTCGGCAAAGGGGAATCCCAAGGGCCGGGGGTTCATGTTCACGTCCGTTTTTCGGTTGGGAATCTCGGACACGGACAGTGCGCGTACCAGCGTGTTGAAATGGGCCGGATAGTAGCCTCGGCCCGGCTTGAAGCGCTTGGGTCCGGCCAGGCGCCCCTCCTTGAGGTCTTCGAGGTAGCCCAGGTAAGGGGTGCGGTCGTAGTCGGGGGGCGGCTCGCTCAAGGGATGGGCGTTGTCCGGGTCGGTGGTCAGGCAGAGACGGTAGGTGTAGGCCGGCAGACGCCGGTCGCCCTCTCCGGTGGACCCCGGCAGAAAAACCCGCTTGCGGTAGTCGTAATAGATCACTCCGGCGTGGGGTTCCCCGTACTCTTCCCGGGATTCTCGTCCCAGCCGGTAGCGGGCCCCGGCCGAGGCGTAGGCGTCTCCTTCGTAGGTGGCGTCGATCACCAGCCGGGCCTGCAATTGCCTTTGGACTCCGGTTCCACGGTCCTGGACCACCACCCCGCATGCGGTTCCCTCTCGAGTGATGGTGGACCGGAAGCGGTGGGATTTCAGCAGGCTGATGGAGGGCTGTTCTTCCACCATTCTGTCGAAGGTGGCTTCAGCCACCGAGGGCTCGTAGAAGTAGCCATCCCGGCACAAGCGGACATTTTCCGAGTCGGGACCGTACTTCTCCAGGTAGCGCCGGTGGACACGCTGGACGAATTCGGCGAAGAAGTCACGAATTGCCGCACGGTTCTCGATGTCGCTCTTGCCCAGGCCACTGGCGGACATGCCGCCCAAGTGGGCGTTTTCCTCCACCAGCGCCACCGAGCGTCCCATGCGCGCGGCGGTCACGGCCGCGGCAATCCCCCCGGGGGTGCCTCCCACGACCACGCAGTCGAATCGGCTCGATGGCGGGGCGCCGCCGCGTTTTGCGCCCGCGTCGGATCCGGTCCGGCAGGCCGCCTGGACTGCCCACAGGCCGGCCCCTGCCATCGATGCGGTGTGCAGGAAGTTTCTGCGGCTGGTTGGCTGTGCCGAGTCGTTCATGGACGAAATCCGGCGCCCCTTTGAGAAATCCGGGCTAAGGGGCAGGGTCGGGAAAGACGAATCGGTTGATGGCTTCGGCAACTTCTTGCGGTCTCTCCAGCGGGAGCGAATGGGAAGCGCCGGCAACCCATTGCAACTGGATATTGGCTCGCTCCGGGATTCTCATCTGCCGGCGGCTGGGGCGGGGGCGGTTGCGGTCACCCCACACCTCCAGCACCGGGACGGAAGTCGCTTCCAGAATGGGGAGGCCGTCCCAGCGCTGCCAGATGGAGCGAAAGGCCGCGATTTGACCCTGGTTCAGCCGGCGCAGGGTCCGCCTGCGGGCTTCCAGCCGCTGCTGCTCCAGCTCCTCGGAAAGGGTGGTGTCAACCTGTCCGGAGAAGGCCTGGCTCAAGACTTCATGGTGGGTCCAGCCTTCGAGAGAAATCACTCCGGCGAGCTTCCGGGGGAACTGTCCGGCCAGCTCAATGGCGATCATGCCGCCGATGCTGTGCCCGCCCGCGAACCAGGACTTCCAACCCATCTTATCGGTCAGGCGCAACGTTTCCCGGGCAAAGTCCTCGATGTTTCCCTGCAGGGTCGGAGGCCAACTGCGGCCATGTCCGGGCAACTCCAGGATGGCCAGGTTGAGGTCCTTGTCCAGACGGGCGCGAACCGCGTCGAACTGGCGGTAGTCGCTCCAGCTTCCCGGGATGAGCAGCAACGAAGGGCCTGGACCCGGCCAATGGTAGCCGGCCAGGCGCCCCCCGTCCCGGCGTTTGATTTCCAGGAACCTTGGCGGATTGCCGGTAGAGATCATTCCTCTTGGAGCACCGTTTCTTCGGTCGGGGAGCCTATCACGGCCCGGCGGAGAGGGTCAAAGAGGCGCACCGGCACCAAGCCGCCAGCAGGAACAGGATACGGGTGGGAGGCCCGTACTCCCGCGAGGGTGCAAACCGGAAACGTCCTTCACACCATGAGCCGGGGAAATGGTTCACACCTTGACAGGGTAACAGTGTTGTATGCTTCCGCCCATGGCCAAGTTCTCCATCTTCGACTACCTGGTCATCGGGATCTACCTGGCCTCGATGGTGGTCATGGGAATTCTCTTCTCCGGCAGGCAGAAGAGCCTCAAGGAGTACTTTCATGCCGGCGGCAATCTGCCCTGGTGGGCGGTGGGCATTTCGCTGATTGCAACCCACCTGAGTCCGATCAGCTACCTGGCTCTTCCCGGCTGGATTTTCGAGCGGGACACCCGCAGTTCCATTACGGGGGGCTTGATCGAGTTCCTCATGGTTCTTCCGACCGCTGCCCTCTGGATTCCGATCTGGGCCCGCCTGCGGGTGCTGTCGATCTACGAGTACCTGGAGAGGCGTTTTCATCCTGCCGTCCGCTCGACCGGCGCCACGCTGTTCATCGTCTATACCGTCTTCTGGCTCTCCACCGCCCTGGTAGCGGCTTCCAGGGGATTTGAATCGGTGAGCGGTTTCGACGGGCGGCTGTGCCTGCTGGTCATCGGACTGTTGGGTGCCTTCTATACCGTGCTGGGCGGGATGAGGGCCGTCATCTGGACCGATGTGGTCCAGTACGTGGTCTTCGTGGGTGGCTACCTCATGATCGCCATCGTTCTTCTGAGCTACTTCGACCCCATGGAGATCTGGACCCTGGCCTCGAATCAGATCTCCGAGCGCACCGGCCATCCCCACACCAAGCTCATTTCCCATGAATGGAGCCTGGCGGTGGAGGGAACCATCTGGGTATTGCTGTCCGGTTCGGTAGTGCGTGCCCTGGCCTTCGGAACCAACCAGATTACGGTGCAGCGCATGCACGCCACCAGGGACAGGCGCACCATGTTCAAGGCCTTGCTGGCCAACGCCGTCACCGGCTACGGTTTCGTGTTGTTCACGGTGCCGGTGGCCTGGGGGTTCGTGGCCTACTATTCCCAGCATCCGGAACTGAAGCGGCAAATTACCCATCCCGACATGGTGCTTCCCCACTTCGTTCTGCTGAACCTGCCGCTGATCATGCGCAGCCTGGTGATGGGAGGGGTGTTGGCGGCCCTCATGTCAACTTTCGACTCGGCCCTGAACTCCATGAGCAACGTCACCAACAACGACTTCTACCGGCGCTACCTGGAGCCGAATCGTTCCGAGGACCACTACGTCAGGGTGGCCAAGCTCCTCACGCTGGGTTTCGGTCTGGTGCTGCTGGCGTTTGCGCTCTCTCAATACGACCAGCAGCGGGGCACCGCCGGGGAGCATTTCACGCGGCTGACGAGTCTGGTTTCAGCTCCCATCGCTGCGTTTTTCGTCTTGGGCATCTTGTCCAGGAGGGTGAATACTCCGGGAGTCCTGTGCGGCGCGGTGGCAGCCATCGCCCTGTCGCTGGGGTTCAACGGCTTGCCGCCCATGGTTCAGCCCTTCCTCAACAAGACGACTCTTTTCGCCGTGGACTCAGGGGGCTCGGAGGGCTTGGACCAGGGTGCGATCTCCACGAGGCTGGCAGGAAGTTTCAGGAGCAACGGAATCGTGCTCAGGAGCGATGCGGCCGTGCTCGTCCGGGAAGAGGGGCGCCGGTGGGATATTAGAAACGGAGAGCTGTTCTACCTCCTGGAGAGGGAAGGCGGAGTGGTGACGGTGGCCCATGAGCCCATCAGTTGGATGTGGATTCCGGTGCTGAGCATGGTGGTGAACCTGCTGGTGGGTTACCTGGCCAGCTTCCTGTTCACACGTCCACCCCCGGAAAGACTGGTTGGGCTGACCCTGCGAGCGTAGCCGCCTCCCGCTATGCGGCGATCTCGCCGATTCCGTCCCCCCCACCGGTTCGACTGCGGGCTGCGCTTTCGGGGCGCCGCGTTGGCCCCCCTCCGGCTCGGCTGCATGCTGCGGCCTGGTCGAAGGGACGCCGCGTTTGCCTCGCCGACTCCCCCTCCAGGGGGGAGTGATAGAGTTCTACTGGAAGCCTTGTGCTGGC
>JAPPDF010000090.1 GCA_028875575.1 Acidobacteriota bacterium | reverse complement strand
TGTAAAGGATGAATGCGGTCTGTACCTTCTGCGACTCCCCCTCAAGGGGGGAGTGATTCTTGAGGCCTGCAACAACGCTCTGGTATCACTCCCCCCTTGAGGGGGAGTCGGTGAGACAAGGGCTCCGCCCGCAGTCGAACCGGTGGGGGGTAACGCGGCGCTCCGTGAGTAAAGGTCAACGGTGCGTCGGGGACGGGGAACGGGTCCGTCAGCCTCTCCATTTCTCAACTCGAAGGAACAACGCGGCAAGGAACGACAGCCCCACCACCAACGCACTCAGCCTGAAGGCATCTCCCAACCCTCCGACCAGCGCCGAGCTGAGAGCGCCGAGAAAAGTGTCGGCCATCTGAACACCGTCATGCCCTCTCTCCGCGAAGCCGGCCCTCAGTGCGTCGATCGCCGAGGGATCGACAAGAACCCGCGGATTTTGCCTGATGGCCTCGAACTGCCCCTGGCCAAGCGCGGCTCGGACGGATTCCGAGACGGTTTCTTCCAACCTGGATGAGAAGCTCGCCGTCAACACGACTCCCAACACGGCCAGACCCAGCGTACCGCTGAACAATCTGGAGAATTGAATGGCTGAAGTCGCGCTGCCGACCAGCCGGAACGGCACCGAGTTCTGGATGGCCAGGTTGCAGGTGGACATGGTACCGCCCAGTCCCAGCCCCGTCAGTGAGACGTAGGCCACCGCCCGGGCGAAGCTCGTATCTTCGTTCATGGTGGAGATGAGATATATGCCCACTGCCATGGCTCCCGAGGAAATCAGGGCCTGCCTGCGATAGCCCCCAGCGGATCTGGAGAGTCGCCGCCCGGACACAATGGCGCCGAACACCATTCCAAGCATCATGGGGGTGAGCAAACCGCCGCTTCCGGTCGCGGTCGAGCCCAGCACTCCCTGGAAAAACAGCGGCGTGAAAAGCGCTGTGCTGTGCAACCCGAAACCGGTCAGGACGGTGACCATCACGGAAACCGCCACCGCCCGGTTTCTGTAAATCTCCAGGGGCATGATGGGAAAATCCGACCTCGACTCGATCACCAGGAAGATCACGGCCATTGCCAACCCGAAACCCAGCAGTCCGCCGACCTGAAGCGAGTCCCATGGTTCGTGAACGCCTCCACGGGAAAGCGCGATCATCAGGGAGGCCACCGCCAGTGCCAGGGTCACCATTCCCGCGTAGTCCAGCTTTCGTTTTTCGATCCCGGGTGCGACTTGGGGGAATGTCCTGGCAAGCAGCCACAACACCGGAATTCCGGCCGGCACATTCATCAGAAAGACCCAGTTCCACGAATAGTGGTCGGTGATGAAACCTGCCAACGGCGGCCCGATCACCGAAGACATGCCGTAGACAAGCCCAATCAACCCTATGTACCTGCCCCGTTCTCCCGGTGGAAACAGGTCCGCGGCGGCCGCGAAACTGTTGGCCATGAGGATTCCGCCACCCACGCCCATGACCGCCCGGGCAGCAATGAGCTGGTTCATGGATTGGCTCAGGCCGGCCGGAATCGAGCCGATCATGAAGATCGCCAGGCCCAGGATGAAAAAAATCCTGCGTCCGAAAATATCTGCCAGTCTGCCCGCGATGGGAATCACTATGGCGGAGGCAATCAGATATGCGGTCGAAGCCCAGGTGTAGCGGTCGAAACCGCCCAGGTCGACAACGATGCGCGGCATGGCAGTGGCGATGTTGATCTGGCTCACCGCAGCCAGAAACATGGCCAGCATCACCCCGGTCATGGCCAACAAAAGCTGTTTCCCGGAGAGTTGCAGGGAGCCTCCCGCCACCGATGGATCGCGGGCAGATCCGGCCTTGTGTCTCGAATCCAGGTTCAACGGCACTCTACTCCCTTCGCGATCAACTTGGCGGCCCGGTGAAAAGTGCGGGACAAACAGGGTACGCTAACCCAGTAATGACCGCATCGGCCGCGCATCATGATATGATTACCCGGTTTTTTTCCTGATGAATCACTCCAGAAGCCTGATGCCGGCGCCCGACCGGCGCTTCAAGCCCATTCGGCGATTGGGGAAGCAATTACACCTTAACCTTCAAGCGATTCGAATTCGAAAGGAGCAACACCATGGCAGCTCAAATCAAGTGGAGCCGTCGAGAGGGCATACTGATCGCTGCACCGATCGGTCGTATCGACGGAAACAACTACATTGAAGTCCAGAATGCTCTGGAATCCGGAATCGATCCCGACGAACGCGCCATGATCCTGGACTTTGCCCAATTGGGCTACATCAGCAGCGCCGGTCTTCGCGTCTGCCTGATCATCGCCAAGAAATTCAACCCGGCCGGCAAGGCCTTCGGGATCTGCAATCTCTCCGATTCGATCCGGGAGATCGTCACCGTGAGCGGCTTTCACGGGATCATGTCGATTTACGATTCCCAGAGTGCGGCAATCGAAGCCATTACCGGGAAGGCCGGCGGCGGTGAAGAGGAAGCCGGCCAAGCAAGCGCGACCATTCCGATACGCACCTCTGTCGATTTCGACATCGTCGGAGAAAACATCCAGCACATCGCCAACTTCACCATCGAGAAATACGAGTACCAGAATGACCGCTCTCTTTCGCTCAAGGAACGGGAAGCGGTGGTTGCAGGAATCACCAATGCCCTGTGGCAATATATTGAGCGCTTGAAGACCCGTCGCAAGCAGCTTCTGACGGAAATGTTCAAGTCCGCCGAATCAGTGCTCGATGAGGTTGTTGCAAAAGCGGACAAATGACGGCCTTGGCGGCTGCGGCGAGTTAGTCTGCCGGGATCAAAACTCGCATTTCTCACCACGGGTTGCACTCTAGAGGCGAGTGCGCGGCTGCTGCCGGAATCGCTGATAGTCACTCACGGGACGCCGCGTTGCCCCCCCACCGGCTCGACTGCGGGCTGCGCCCTTGTCTCGCCGACTCCCCCTCAAGGGGGGAGTGATTGAGTTCTACTGGAAACCTTGTGCTGGCCTCAAGTATCACTCCCCCCTTGAGGGGGAGTCGCAGAAGCCGAGCCGAATGGCGAAGGCTGATGCGGTGGGGGGCAAGGCTCGACTCCGGATCGTGCGACAGGGCCGTTCATAAGGGGCTTAAACAGGGGCGTTTCAGGCAACCGGAGCTCATCCCGGAGCCAGCCACACCTTGCGGAAGTGGAAGTGCTGGAACCCCAGGGAGTTGATCTGCAGCCCCCGAACCTGCCGCCGATGTACCAGCGAGTACCGGACCAGTGCCAGCGGTGCTACCACGTGGTCACTCAGGATCTGCTCTTCGATCTTCCGGTAGAGTCGGGCACGCCGTGCCTGGTCCAGCGTTCCCCTGGCCCGGCGCAGCAACCGGTCCACCTCGGGGTTGCCGTACCCAAAGGGATTCCCGTTGCTGCGGGAATGAAACAGCCGGCTCAGCAAGGCGTCCGGGTCCGGGAAATCGATCACCTCTCCAAGCAGAAACATGGGAGCTCGTCCCGCATAGATTCGGTCGAGGAGCTCCCTCATGGAATCCGCGCCCCGGACATCGATCTTCAGTCCGATGGAGCGGGGGCCCTCCAGGAGATGTTCCAGCCTCCGGCGGGCCGCCGGCAGCCGGGCGGAAGTCCAGAGGCTCAGCCTGGGTAGCGGCCCATGACGGTGTTGCCATTGTTTCAGAGCCTGTCCGGCCGCTTCCCGGTTCCGGGTCCGGACCGGTTGCCGCCGGGACCCCAGCAGCGAGAAGGGAATCAGGCGGTCGGTGGGCTCGAAGTCGGTCAAACCGCCATAGACGGAGCCCGGGTCGATGGACAGGCAGACGGCTTTTCGCAGCAACTGTTGGCTGGTGCCGGGGGCCTTCACGTTCATACCCAGATAGAGCAGACGCAGGACGGGGAAGGTCCGGATCGCCCAGTCCGTCCTGCTTGAAGCCCGGGGGATTTCATCAGCGGGAATAAAGGACAGGTCCAGACGGCCTCGGGCAAATTCCCGAAAGCTCCCGCGGTCGGTGAGAGCGGCCACCGTTCGAATCCGCAGTCCGTCCAGGTAAGGCCTCCCCAGGAAGTGGTGTGAATGGCTCTCCAGGTGTATTTCGTGGGAGGGTCCCAGACTCTTCAGGCGAAAGGCTCCGGTGCCCAGAGGTGATCGGCCGAATCGCCGCTCCCCGGCTTCCACCGCTTCCCTTGGAACTACCGAAGCCGAAGGAAGCGCCAGCACCTGTAGAAAGGGAGCATAGGGCTGATCCAGGACGATCCGCAGGGTGTGGGAACCCAATGCCCTGAGTCCGCTGACGCTGTCAGACTTCCCCGAACGGAAGGCGGCGGCGCCCCCTATCCGGGTGTAGTACTCCGAGTCCACCGCCTTCCACCGCGGATCGACCAGCCGGGTGAGGGAGTAGACAAAATCCTGGGCCGTGACCGTCCGTCCATGGTGGAAACGGACGTCCCGGCGCAGGTGGAAGGTGTAGGTCGTGCCGTCGAAGGAGATCCGCCAGTCCCGGGCAATGGCGGGTGCCACGGCCAGATGCTCATCCAGTCGCACCAGACCGTCGAACAACTGCAGGACAATGGCCGATTCCCAGTAGTTGCGGGAGTGTATGGGATCCAGCGAATCCACCGCCTGGGCCATGATGCGCAAGACCCCGCCGCCGGCCGGTGCCGGAACCGGAGTGCCGGGGGGACTGTTCGGGCGACGGTGGACCCAAAAGGACAGGACCAGCACCGCCAGGGCGCCGGCCAACCATGCCTTGGCTTTCATGGCGTTGTGTTGCGAAGAACAGGAACTGGCTGTCCCGGGGGATGGACTTGGGGAGAGGGCCTCGGAGCGTTCTGTCGACAGCCTGGGGCTGCGTTCCGCTCAAAGGCCAAAGTGTCCTCGGCTGGGCCGAGTCTGCTCACTTGTCAGGAATGTCGACGGCTCTGCTTGCCGTCTCGTTGATCATACCTGAAACAACCGAGCGTTATCCACGAAGGCAAAAAAGATCCACCAAGCGCACGAACGGAAAAAGTGTAATCCACGAAGTAAAACGAAGGGCTTGAAGAAGGCTTAAGAGGGATCGGCCAAGGGTCGGGAAGGGAGAAGATTTGCACCAAGGGCGTTTAGGTATCAGGGGGTAAGAGATCCCTTCAAGCGCACACCCGAAACAAGGACCCTTTCCCCTTGGTCCGGTTTTCTATTTTTGATGCGTTTGCAAAATTCGGCAGCGGGACCCTTGCCGGGAATGGCCACAAAAGGCACAAAAACACAAAAAGAGCGGACCGATATCAAAAATTCGTTTTGTGACTATTGTGCTTTTTGTGGTGAACCCGCATTGCTCACAGCTCGCACCCGATATTGAAAATGCAGAACCTCAGGCTTGCCGGCAAGATGACTTGCCCCGCTGTGAATTTTGCAAAAAGCTCAATCTATTTATTGAACATGGATACACAGGATCGACAGGATAATCAGGACGAGAGACTGCGGCACAGGAAGCGGGCTGGCCCAATGATCGGGTGCCTGTTCGAGGTGTTCCATGAGCTTTGAAGCGGGTTTTGGAATCCTTGTGGAAGCCCGGGCGATAGTCGAGCGCAAGATGGTGGAAACTCTCGCCAAAAAATCCTGTGTATCCTGTGCATCGATGTGAATCAATAATCTACCCATGCTCGACTTCGAACCGGTTTGCAGCCACCAGGCGCAGGCGATTGTTTCAGGGAAGTGCCTTGTCCAAGGGTGCGCCTCTGCCATTGTGTTCATGACTCCTTTGTGCAAGGCTTGAGCCTGAAACCATTCCAAGAGGACCGGCGTTGATGAGACAGTTCCCAACCGAGAACCTTGCTTCGCGGGTCGTCCTGTGCCTTGCAGCCCTCCTGTCCTGGGGGGGGGTGTTTGGCTGCCAGACCGGACCGCAGTCGAAGGATTCCCTTGAGTCCGCTCGCAGGGCGGCGGTCGAGCGCCCGCGTCGGGTCATCTTCAACAACGACGGCGACGACCTGTTGCATCTGGCCGGCCCGGCGACCGCGGAGAAGTTTCTGTCGGTGCGGACCGACCATGCGGCCGGCACCATGGTGGACAGTGTCTTTTATTTTTCCCGCAGGCCGATCAGCCCTCTCTACACCGGATCGGTCGGAAGCGAGCCCCTGGCCGGCCGGCTGCGGGACCTGTCCCGGCAGGGCACAGACGATCTCAGCCTGGTGATCGAGGCCTCCCGCAGGCAGGGGATGGAAGTCTTCTGGTCGATGCGGATGAACGACATTCACGACAATGCCAAGCACGAATCCGAGATTGCTCAATGGAAGAAGGATCACCGTCACCTCCTGATGGGCCGGCCCGCTGACAAGGAGCGATTCCCCCCTTCCGATCCGCGCAACATCTGGACCTTCGTAGACTACGCCCATCCCGAGGTTCGCGACCTCATGGTGGAGACCTTCAAGGAGGTATTGACCGGCTACGATGTGGACGGCGTCGACCTGGACTTTCTGCGGCATCCGGCCTTCTTTGTGGAGACTCGACTCTTCAAGCCGGTCACGCGGCCGCACCTCGAAATGATGTCCGAGATGGTTGGCCGCATCCGCGCGGAGGTGCTGGCCGCCAGCCGGCGCAAGGGAAGGCCCATTCTGATGAGCGTTCGGGTCCTCCCCACGCTGGCGCAGAATCGACACTTCGGTTTCGATGTCGAGCAGTGGGCGCGGCGCGGCTACCTGGACCTGATCGTGGTGGGAGGCGGGTACGACCCCTTCACCATGCCGGCCAAGGACATGATCGACAGCGGAAACCAGTGGGGGGTGCCGGTCTACGTCTGTTTGAGCTCCTCCGGCTTCGAGCACGCGCTTGGCGCCCGCCGCTTCTACTCGACCGACGCGGACCAGTGGGGTCGAACCCTGCCGGATGCCAATGAGGAGGTGGCTCTCAAGGCCTGGAGGGCGGCAGCGGCCAATGCCTGGCTGGCGGGGGCCAGGGGGATCATGACCTTCAACCTGTTCCCGAGACACCCCGAAAGCAGAGCCACCCGAATGGCGCGGCGGGTGTGGAAGGAGATCGGGGACCCCGAAGGGCTGGCGCTCGCCAACAAGCTCTATGTCGTCGAAAACGTGGAAGGCTTGCAGCAGGGCTTCATGATGGGCTCGGTGCCGATAGGGGGGCGACTGCCGGTTCAGGTCGCGCCCGGCGACTCGGTGCAGCGCCTGCTGCCGGTGGCGGATGACCTGGCCGGTGCCGGGGACCGTCTCGACTCCCTCGAGCTCCGACTGAAGCTGGCGGGTCCGCGAGAAAGGGATACGGTTACGGTTCGTCTCAATGGAGAACGGTTGCGACTGGCCAGGCGTCAGCCTGACTGGCTGATCGGCCCTGTGCCGGCCCAGGCGATGCGTCGGGGAATCAACGTGGTAAAGGTGGAGCTGGCGGCAGCAGCCGCGTCAGCGCTGACGCTGGCAGCGCTGGAACTGGAAGTAACCTACCGGCGCTGAGCAGGAAGCGTGAGGATGAGCCAAACATCGGATCCAAAGACTTCGGTTTCCCGAAGAGGGTTTATCAGGGCGGTGGGCCTGGCGCCGGCCGTTTTCCAGGCGGTCGAGGCCCGCGCCGAGGGCGGCTCCAGAGCGGCGGCACCCGGCTTCTGGCACTCGCCCCGCCACACGGGGGTCTTGCTGGCGGACCTTTCCAGCGCGGAGCCGCGTGAGGCGATCAGCCCCAAGCCCAGGAAGGGATGCTGGTACACCATCCCCTACCGTACCGAAACGGGCATCCAGGGGGTGATGGTGGCCAGGGGCCAGTTGACTCATCCTCCCGATCTGAAGCTGTCCCTGCCGGTTCAGGGATGGCATGCCATCTACGTGGGGCTCTTCGGAGGGGCCAGGATCGAGGAGTTCAGACTGAGGCTGAAGCTGAGCGATGAGAGACTCTTCGAGAGTCTGGCCCCGAGTCGGCTGGGTTACCAGCGCAAGCCCGACGGGAGTTGGCTTCGCCCGCGCCCGGCCATCGGGGTGACCGACATCGAGGAGGTCTTCTGGAAGGCCGCCGACCTCGGCGGGCAGCAATTGGTGATCTCTCACCTGAGGACCAGCCATCCCAGCGTGGCCCAACTTGCCTTTGTGCGGCTGGTTCCGTTGACCGCGGAAGAAGTCGAGGAGTACCGGATGGCCGGCGGGCGCCCCGAAACCAGGTTTCTGGCGGCTGAGATGGACGGACAGGGTCCTTTTCATTCGGGTGCGCGGACGGTGCAGGACATTCAGGAGAACCTGGAGCCGCTGCGGGGCACCGATGTCGGGAAGCTCTTTCTGGGAACCGGGGGAATCGGAGCCGGCCAAACCCTCTATCCCAGCCGGGTGGGAGCGATGATGGGGGCCGGAGAGGAAGACTTCCCGGTGGAGGCGGGGAAGCGGGCCGCCGAGAGCCTCCGCCGCTTTCAGTCCCGCGGCATCGACCCGCTCAAGGTGGCGGTGGATCATGCCCATTCCATGGACATCGAGGTCTACCTGGGATTTCGCATGGGGACCATGGCCACCATGCCTCCGGTCTGGTTCGAGCCCGTGCATTTCTGGAAACGGCACCCGCAGTGGCGCTGCCGCGATCGGGAGGGTCACGGCATTGTCCGGCTGAGCCTGGCCTACAGCCAGGTGAGAGGGTTCTACCTGGACCTGCTGGCGGAATTGGCGGGCTATGGAGTCAAGGGCGTGCAATTGATCTATATCCGCAGGCCCCCCTTCGTGCTGTTTGAGCCTCCGGTGGTCGAGGATTTCAAGAAGGCGTACGGCATCGATCCCCGCCGGCTCCCTGAACCGGCCCGGCGCCGCCGGGGCGACCCACCGGCGGCGGACGAGCGCTTGGAGAGGCACTGGGCAACCTACGTCACCACCTTTATGCGGGAGTTGCGCGGGCGGCTGGACCGCCAGCGCCCCGAGGGGCCCCGGATAGAGGTGCTGGCCAATGTGGGCTACGACGCCGTCTGGAATCGCCACGCCGCCCTGGATCTGGAGACCTGGACTCGAGAAGGGCTGGTGGATATCCTCTGCGTCTATACCGGAGGGGACGGGACCCAAAGGGTGGACTACGACTATTTCCGAAAGATCACCCGGGGCACCCGAACCGTCTTCTTCGAAGACGTCACGCCACGCAACATGCACGGCAGCCGGTATGCCCGGCAGGCAAGCAAGGATACGCCGGGGGAGCCGCCGGACTGGCCTTCTGGGACAGCGGCGGCCGGATTGTGCGCAAGACCCAATGGCACACCATTCGACGGCTGGGCCATCGCAAGGACCTGGAGGCATTGGCACTCCAGCCGCGGGAGTATCGCATCCATCCCCTCAAGCTGATTGACGGTTGGAGCGTGGAACTGCGGTATCGGTAGCGATAGAGACAGGGAAGGGGGTGGATGGGATGCCGGCTGGGACTCCCGATCGACGGTTACGGGAACCAAGAGCGGTGCATCAGGGCACGGCTCCCGATACAGTCGGCCGGGCCGGGGGGCGACGGTCTGAATCGGGAACGGCGCGAAATGGAAGGATGCAGGCCGCGGCTGCCATGGCCAGGAGCCTGACCGCCGGCCTGAAGCCGGGGGAAATTCTCGGGGTGATCAGGGATCAAAGCCGTCCGGTCATCGGTGGCGACTGTTGGGCGTTGGCCCGACTCGATCGGGAACGCAAGGCCTGGGAGGTCACGGCAGTGGAGGTCCAATCCAATGGTAGCCCTGAGTTTTGGGGGCGTGTTCCGCTGGACCACCCGTTGTTGGCGCCCATCCTGGAAGTTCCCGGGGCTCCTGTCTTCGGACGCCGTAACTCCAGACCCGGTGCCGGCAACCGGGTTCCTCCCTTTCCGGTGGCGGCTGCTACTCATACTCTGCTGCCCCTGATGGCCGGGGGACACCTGGCGGGCGCCCTGGTGCTCGGACACTCGGCCGGCGACTCCCTGGACCGTTCCGACCGGGACTTCCTGAGGCTGGCGGCGGACCTGGCGGCCCTGGCCCTGGAAAATGCTCAACTGCGCGAGCAGGTGCGGGCGTCCCGGGCCAAGATTGACAGCCGCAAGGTTGCGCTGGAGCGCCAGTTGAAGCGGCTTACGGTCACCGACGATCTGACCGGCCTCTACAACCAGCGGGATCTGTTCGAGCAGTTGCCGAGGGAAATGGATCGGGCCAAACGGGCCGGCAGCGCCTGTTCCCTGTGTCTGTTCGACCTGGATGGATTCAAGGAATACAACGACACCCACGGCCACCTGGCGGGGGATCGTCTGCTTCGAACCGTGGGAGCCGTCGTTTCCCGGACCATTCGGGCCAAGACGGACCGGGCGTTTCGCTACGGAGGCGACGAGTTTGTGCTGCTGCTGCCCCACACCAGTCGGGCCGAAGCCCAGGTCCTGGTGGACCGGCTCCGCCGGGCCGTCTCCCAAGCCCTGGCCGGTGCGGTCGGATTCAGCGCCGGAATCGCGGAGTACTCTCCCGGGATGGAGAGCTGGGACTTCATTGAAGCGGCCGATCGACTCATGTACCGGGCCAAGCGCAAGGGCGGCAACCGCCTGGAATCCGAAGACGCGCTGCGGCGGAGATCAGCCTGAATGGCCATGAAGGGACAGAAATTCCTGGTGTTGGTTGCCCTGGTGGATCGGTTGCGGGGCCCTGATGGTTGTCCCTGGGACCGCGAGCAAACCTTCGATACGCTCAAGCCCCTCCTGCTGGAGGAAGCTTACGAGACCCTGGAGGCGCTGGACAGCGGCGACCGGTCAGCCTTTTGCAGCGAGTTGGGAGATCTGTTGTTCCAGGTGGTTTTTCTGTCACAGATGGCCGAAACGGAAGGCGCCTTCGACATCGACAAGGTGGCGGAGGGAGTCGTCGACAAGATGGTGAGACGCCATCCCCACGTGTTCGGCGACGCCAAGGCGGATAGTGCCGAGGGGGTGTTGCACCAGTGGGAGCACATCAAGCGCCGGGAACGCGTCGGCGGGTCGGACGGTCGAGGCGGGGAAGACTCGATCCTTGACCATTTGCCCCGGCTTCCGGCCCTCCTGACCGCACTGAAGATCACCGGCAAGGCCTCCCGGGTCGGCTTTGACTGGTCTCACATCGACGGGGTCGTCGAAAAGCTGGAGGAGGAAATCGGGGAACTCAGGCAGGCTATGGAATCGCCACCGGCTGCAAGGCGTGAAAAAGTCGAACAGGAGGTCGGGGACCTGCTCTTTGCGGCGGTCAATATCGCCCGGTTTCTGGACATCGACCCCGAAACGGCATTGCGGAAGTCCAACCGGAAGTTCGTGGAGCGATTTCAGTTCATGGAGGCCGCGTTGCGGCGGGCGGGCAAGGACCTCGGAAACACCACCCTCGATGAGATGGAAGAGCTCTGGCAGCAGGCCAAGAAGGCCTTGTGACACCTTCCCGGTCGTGACGCTGCCGGCCGCGGCGGCACCCAGGGAAGCTGCAGCAGGTTCGACGGATGCGGCCCAGAGCCCGCGTTTCTCACCAGGTCGCTCGATTCAAAATGAAACGGCTTTTGTTTTCGACACCTTGTTGGTCCGACTGGGATGCCCTGCAGTAACACAGGGCGCTGGGCGTGCCCTGGCTTGTCCCTTTCCCCTCAGCGCATCCATGCTCGCTCGACCGTAGTGACGGCTACGCTCTTCGCTCCCGAGCACGCGCTGAGGGGAAAATGCCTGCGCCATGATCACGCCCCCTGGTGAGAAATGCGGGCTTGCCGCCGGCGATTGCCGGAATGATCGATAGCTCGTCCTTTTCCGTGACCGCGGTCTGGAGATTCTCCAGGAAGCGTATGTCCTCTTCGTTGAGGAAGATGTTGACGAAGCGCCGAACTTTCCCCTCGGATTCGCAGATGCGGTCCTTGAGGCCGGGGTATTGCCGGTCGATGTCTTCGATGATTTCCAGCACGGATCCGCCCGTTCCGGTGATTACTTCCTGACCTCCGGTGAGCGTTCTCAGTTGAACGGGAATACGCACGGATGTTGGCATAAGGCCTCCTCTCTTGGTAAGTCCTATAAGGCGACAGCTACCATCATTGTGCCATGGGGTTCCGGTTTCCGCCCGAAGATCTCGGGCCCCGGCCGGTGTTTCTACCCCATTCCTTCCAGCATCCCCCGGGTCCGGAGAAGCTCGGCGTTGAGGATGGCGGCTCCCGCCGCCCCCCGAATGGTGTTGTGCCCCAGCAGGTCGAACTTGTAGTCCAGGATGGGACAGGGACGGATGCGTCCCACCACCGTTGCCATGCCCATTTCCAGGTATCGGTCCAGGCGGGGCTGGGGGCGGTCCGGCTCTTCCAGACACACTACCGGCCTGCGGGGCGCACTCGGCAGGTTCAACTCCTGGGGGAGCGCACGGAAAGAGGCCAGTGCTTCCACCAGCTCACCGCGGGAGGGACGCTGCCGAAAGCTTGCCGAGACCGCTTCCAGGTGCCCGTCCTGAACATTGACGCGGTGGCACTGGGCGCTGATCCCGAACTCCGCCCAATCGACTTTCCCGTTCTTGATATTTCCCAGGATTTTCAAGGGTTCGGTCTCCACTTTTTCCTCTTCACCCTCAATGTATGGAAGCACGTTGTCGGCTACATCCAGACTGGCCACTCCGGGATAGCCCGCGCCCGAAAGTGCCTGCATGGTCACCACGCAGACGCTTTTCAGGCCGAAGGCCCGGTGCAGCGGCGCCAGCGCCAGCACCAGGGCGATGGTGGTGCAGTTGGGGTTGGTGACGATAAACCCCGGGGACTGCCTGTGCTTTTGCTGCAGGGGAATCAGGTCCAGATGGGCGGGGTTGATCTCGGGGACCAGCAGCGGGACGTCCTCCTCCATGCGGTGGTTCCTGGAGTTGCTGACCACCGGATAGCCGGCCTGGGCAAAATCGCTTTCCACCTCCCCGGCAATCGAGGAGGGAAGGCCGGAAAATACGAAGTCCACTTCCAGCCTGGGGCGGCAGGGGCTGAGGATTCGGTCTCTAACGTACTCCGGCATGGGTTCCGGAACTTTCCAGGAGCAGGCCCGGTGATAGGGCTTGCCCACTGAGCGGCCTGAAGCCGCAATGGCACCCAGCTCGAACCAGGGATGGTCCTCCAGTAGCTGAATGAATCGCTGACCGACGGTCCCGGTGGCCCCCAGAACCGCCGCGCGCAATTTCCTGGTCATTGTCCGGCTTCCGTGTAGAACCCTTTCATTACCCTGTCGTACTCCCGCGTCACCCGGGCCTGATGCCCGGATCGAGTTCGCCTTGGATCTCCCCGCATCACAGTTGCTCCAAGGCTGAGAGGCAGCGATCGACATCTTCCTCGGTGCTGAAATATCCCGGGCTGATCCGGACGGCTCCATCGGGTACCGTGCCCAGGTGCCGGTGAAGGTAGGGGGCACAGTGCAGGCCGGGCCGGACGGCGATTTCAAACGAGTTGTCCAGGATCGCTCCTACCTCCGAGGAGGTGTAGCCCTCCCGGTTGAGCGCCACCGAACCCACCCGGCGGTGCGGATCCAGGGAGCCGTAAAGGCAGATCTTGGGATTGTCCCTGAGGGATTCGGTCAATCGAGCCAGCAGGCGCTGCTCGTGATCTCGAATGCTGTCCAAGCCCTGGCCGGTCACAAAGCGCAGGCCCGCTCTCAACGCCGCCACGCCCAGGGTGTTGGGTGTCCCTCCCTCCAGAAGATGGGGAAACCGCCGGGGCTGCAGGGGATCTTCCGAATCGAAACCGGTCCCGCCTTCCCTCCAGGGGAGCAGCTCGGCCCGGTGGCCCACCAACAGGACTCCGATGCCGGGCGGACCGAACAGGGCCTTGTGGCCCGGAAAAGCCAGCAGGTCGATCTGCATGGCCTGCATGTCGATGGGGACGACTCCGGCGGTCTGGGCCGCATCCACCAGAAACAGCGCTTCGTGTCGGCGGCAGATCCTGCCGACCTCGGCAATCGGTTGCAGGGTTCCCAGGACATTGGAGGCGTGCAGCAGCACCACCAGCCGCGTCTGCGGGGTTAATGCCCTGCGAAAGTCTTCGGGGTCGACGAACCCCTCCCGGGAGAAGGGCAGTTGGGTCAGGGTGATGCTGCCGTCGCTTTCCAGTTGTTTCAAGGGGCGGGAGACCGAATTGTGCTCCAGCAAACTGGTGACCACGTGGTCTCCGGGCCGAATCACGCCCTTGATGGCCATGTTGAGGGAGTCGGTTCCGTTGAGGGTGAAGATGACCCGACGGTGATCATCCATTCCAAAAAAGCGGGCCAGCAGGTTGCGGGTGTCATCCATGGTCTTTTCCACCCGTACTGCCCATTGGTGTCCGGCTCTGCCGGGGTTAGCGCCATCGCGGCGCAAGTAGTCCTGCAATTCCCGATAGACGGCCTCCGGCTTGGGGAAGCTGGTGGCTGCGTTGTCCAGATAGATCATGGTAGATGGTGGCTGCCGGCGATCTCCCGGTCTCACCGTGGCGGGGTTCGTCCGGGACATTGCGGTCGGGTCCGTCAGGCCCCGGCCGGGATCTCAATTTCCAATGTACCTGGAGTAGAGTGAGCGGGCTTCCTGAGGGTCCCGGGTGCCCTTGACGATGCCCCGACCGTCGGGAAAAACGGCAATTTCAAACTCCTTCAGTCGGAACCTGAGCAGAAACCGATTGTAGGAAACGCTGCCCAGAAGTTCCAGCCGCTGTCCCAGCTGGGGGAAGTCCAGGTGTTTCCCGGAGGGCTGACTGATCTGGACCGAGTCTCGCCCACAGAGAATCGCGGCCGAGGATTCGCGCTCGCCCTCCAGGAAATCGTAGCGGCTCAGATGGCAGGCCGGACAATCGCCACTGGTGCGGCCGCTTTCGATCTCCAGGCGCCGCCAGGTATTCTGCCAGACGTCCAGGCTGACCAGGTTCCGGTTGATGCGCTCCAACCTTCCGGACAGGATCTTCAGGGCCTCGGCCACCTGCAGCGAGGCTACCAGGTTGACGGCGGGCGCCAGCACTCCCGCCGTGTCGCAGGTGGGCGTGGTCCCAGGCGGTGGCGGGGACTCAAAGACACAACGCAGGCAGGGAGTCCGGCCGGGGACGATGGTCATGGTCAGGCCCTGGCTTCCCACGGCGGCTCCGTAAATCCAGGGGATTCGCTGTTTCTGAGAGACGTCGTTGAGCAGAAAGCGAGCCTCGAAGTTGTCGGTGCCGTCCAGAATGCAGTCCGCACCCTCGACCATGGATTCTGCGTTGCGATAGTTGAGGTCCTCCACCCGATCCTCCACGGCTACCGAGGCGTTGATGGCCTGTAGACGCCGTCTGGCGGCGACCGCCTTGGGAAGGCCCTCCCGAACATCCTCTTCCGTGAACAGCGTCTGTCGCTGAAGGTTGCTTTCCTCGATGAAGTCCCGATCGATCAGGCGGAGTCTTCCGATGCCCGCACGGGTCAGGGCTTCGGCCTGCACCG
Source organism: Acidobacteriota bacterium (assembly GCA_028875575.1). NCBI lineage: Bacteria > Pseudomonadati > Acidobacteriota > Acidobacteriota bacterium. Next base: position 3,185 of record JAPPDF010000090.1, on the reverse strand, counting down.
TACCCAGGGCCCCACAGCCGACGATGACCACCCGGCTCTCAAGCAGGCGCTTCTGTCCGGCTTTGCCGATTTCCGCAAAGAGAACCTGGCGGGAGTAGCGGGATGGAAGATCCGACATGAGAGTTTCTCTGAAGGGCGGGCCCTCCCGGAGAACAGGCTGGCGCGCCCGATCCGAATCACCGTCGGGAGGTGCAGGAATACCGGACTGCTTTCAGCCGACCGCCGACACCTTCGGAAGGGTTTCTTCGAACTCGCTCAGCCTGGCCGGAATGACCGCGGGCTCGGCCAGGCTGCCCTGGACGGCCTCCTGGGTCTTCAGTCCGTTTCCGGTAATGGAGATCACCGTAAGGTCGTCGCTGGTGATTCTGCCTTGTCCAATCAGCTTGCGGGTCACGGCCACGGTGACTCCACCGGCCGTTTCGGTGAAAATACCTTCTTCCTCGGCCAGGAGCTGGATGCCTTCCACCACCTCCTCGTCGCTGACGTCCTCTCCCCAGCCTCCGCTTTCCAGCATGGTCTTGAGAGCGTAGTAACCATCGGCAGGATTCCCGATGGCAATGGACTTGGCGATGCTGTCGGGTTTCACCGGCTTGATGAAATCCCGGCCGGCCTTGATCGCGGTGGTAATGGGTGAGCAGCCGGTGGCCTGAGCCCCGAAGATACGACAACGGCTGTCGGGAATCAGGTCCAGCTTCTGCATTTCAGTGAAGGCCTTGCGGATCTTGGTGATGAGCGATCCGCCCGCCATCGGGACCACGATGCAGTCGGGGGTCCTCCATCCGAGTTGTTCCGCGACCTCCAGACCGAAGCTTTTGGATCCCTCCGCATAGAAGGGGCGCAGGTTGATGTTGACGAAGCCCCACTGATACTTTCCCACGATTTCGCTGCACAGCCGGTTCACGTCATCGTAATTACCATCGATCTTGATGACGTTGTTCTTGTAGATCAGTGTGCCCAAAACCTTGCCCATCTCGAGGTCGGCGGGGATGAACACGTAGCTGTTGAGTCCCACGCTGGCGGCGTTGGCGGCCACGGCGTTGGCGAGGTTTCCGGTCGAGGCGCAACCCACCGTGTCGAAGCCGAATTCCAAAGCCTTGGAGAGTGCCACGGCCACCACCCGATCCTTGAAGGAGAGGGTCGGAGCGCAAACGCTGTCATTCTTGATGTAGACATCCTTCAGACCCAACCTCCTGGCCAGGTTGTCTGCCCGGACCAGCGGTGTGAAACCGGCCTGGGACCCCACCCGGGCTTCGCCGTCCAAAGGCAGCAATTCGGCGTAACGCCACATGTTGGGAGCCCTGTTCCGGATGATCTCCCGGCTCAGCCGCGGCCGAATGGCCTCGTAGTCGTAGACCACCTCCAGCGGCCCGAAGCAGAATTCACAGACCGACAAGGGTTTTTTGGGGTAAGACTGGTCACACTCCCGGCATTGCAGGCCGTTCACAAAAGACATAAAAATCCTCGCTGGCAGCGTTAAGCCGGCATATCTATCCGGGTCGCTGCATCCATGATGAAAAGCGGTTTGTCTTCAACACCTTATGGGCCAAAAAAAACCCCTTCGATAAGAAGAGGCGGGTATCGGCTCTATTCTTATCTTTCAGAAACTTGGTTCTGTCGGAGTTGGCACCTTCCCTGGATGGGGGGTTGCCGTGGCTTCACAGGGCCAGTCCCTCAGCCACTCTGGATAAGAACGTCATTCAGTTGTCGAAAAGGATTATAGCCGGGGGAGGTGAGATGTCAAGGAGTGAACCCGCGATTTCAACCAAGGCGGTGCGCGCTCGAGGACAGTTTTCGGGAAATTCCGGCTGTAAGTGACTCAAGATGATTTCCCTCAATGAGAGTCTCGAACTAAATTGAATGGGGGCGGAAACGTCCTACTCTCGCCCCCAACGATTCTCCGAATATTCGACAACTTCCGCTACCTTCCTCCGATTATTTCGCCGAGTCCTTCAAGAATGGCCTCGATTTCCTCGGGTGACGCCCGACCCAGTCGTCGCCCGATGCGGTTTACCGAGAGCGTTCGAATCTGGCTGATCTTGACCCAGGATCGTTTGGGAAGTTTGGCTGCAGTCAATTCAAGCGTCAGCGGGAATCGGGCAGGCGGTTCCTGGCTGGTGAGCGCCAGGGCGATGACCGTGCCGGACCGTTCGTTGAATACATCATGACTGAGAATGACGACTGGGCGCTGTCCAGCCTGCTCGCGCCCGCGAACCGGGTTCAAATCTGCCCAGCGTATGTCTGCTCTCAGTATTCGGGCCACGCTTCGCCGGTAGCGGCGAGGCCCTCGTCGGCCATCCGCTGCTCTTCGGTTGGGTTCAACTTTCCGCACTCGTGAGCGAGCCGAGTGCGGTCGAGTCGCCGCAAGTTGTCAATGAGGGCAGACTCCACGGCTTGACTGCGGTTTTTGAAGCTCCGCCTGGAGACAAGCTCATCGACCCGTTGAACCAGTTTTGCGTCGAGTGTGAGTGCTACTTTTCTCTTTGGCATAAATACTCCTATTGAGTATGACACTTTATCATACCAGGAATCACATGGCGCATTGTCGAATTTTGCAGCCATTCAACAAAGTCCCTTGTCCGTCATTCGTCGCTCTCGGCCCTCCTCCAAGAACTCTGGCGAGAGTGTGGGTATTGGCGTAAAATGTAGGACGTTTTCACAGCGTTTTCACACTGCTACACACGTTAGACCCCGTCTCCCAGAACCCTGTGCTGCTAACCAAGGAAGCCAACAGATGCGATTGACACCATCACTCTACACCTGGGGCCGTCGATGGGCGGCAGCCGTCATTCTGGTGCTGGCCGGCGCCACCCTGTCGGGAGCGCAGACCAAGAGTGGCAATATCCAGGGCCACGTATTCGACCCCACCCGGGCCGTCGTTCCGGGCGTCACCGTGACCGCCACCGACCAGGAACGCGGTGTGGAGCACAAAAGCGTTTCCTCCCCCCTCGGCGAGTATGTTCTCAGTTACCTCATGCCGGGTCTCTACACGCTGCGTTTCGAAGCGGAGGGCTTTCTCCCCTACGTGGCCGAGAACTTCGAGGTGCGGGTGGGAGAGACGGCGGCCTTTTCGCCGGAGCTGACCCTGGGTGCGGCCACCCGGAGCATCGTGGTTTCAGCCGTAGCCGAGCGTCCGGCGATCGACACCCATCAGACGACGCAGGCCGACTATATCGACTCCGTCCGCA